>NZ_BCQU01000089.1:0-26498 GCF_001552235.1 Actinomadura rubrobrunea NBRC 15275
CGACGGCGTGCTCTTGCTGGTCGGCGCGGAGGTCCCCAAAGAACTGCTGGTTTCACCGTTCCCTGCGGAGCTGGCCGCCGTTCTCGCCGAGCACAACCGCGACGCCACCTGGGGCACTCGCGTGCGGCTGCGCGTCGCCGTGCACGCGGGAGAGATCCGCCAGGACGCGCACGGCGTCACCGGGCCCGCCCTCAACACCGCCTTCCGCCTGTTGGAGGCCGAGCAGGCCCGGACCGCGTTGCACAGACCGTCCGGCACGCTGGCGGTGGTGGCGTCCTCTTATATGTATGAGGAGGTCATCCGGCACAGCCCGCCCAGCGGCCCCGAGTGGTTCCGCCCGATCGATGTGGCCGTCAAAGAGACCCGCGCACGGGCGTGGCTGCGGGTGTTCGACGCTCCCGGCACGGCTGCCGGCGTCGTGGCGGCCCGACCGCCGGAGCCCGTCCCCGCCGCGCCGTGCCAGCTGCCCGGCGCGGTGCGCGACTTCGTCGGCCGGACGGCCGAACGGCGTGCGCTGACCCGTCTGCTGGACGAGTGCGGTCGCGGAGCGGTCATCGCGGTGATCACGGGCACGGCAGGCGTGGGAAAGACCGCGCTGGCCGTGCACTGGGGCCGCCAGATGCGCGACCGGTTCCCCGACGGCCAGTTGTACGTCAACCTGCGCGGCGCCGACCCCGAGCCGCCCATGCCGCCGCGGCACGCGCTGACCCAGATGCTGCAGGCCATGGGTGTTCCCGCCGCCGCGATCCCCACCGGCCTCGAGCAGCAGGCGGCGCAGCTCCGCTCCCTGCTGGAAGGGAGGCGCGTGCTGGTGGTGCTGGACAACGCCGCCGACGCCGGGCAGGTGCGTCCGCTCCTCCCCGGCGCGCCCGGCTGCATGACGTTGGTGACCAGCCGCAACCGGCTGTCGGGCCTGGTCGCGTTGGACGACGCGGAGCCGATCGGGCTGGACCGGCCCAGCCCGGCCGAGGCGGTGGCGCTGCTGCGGCGCGTGCTGGGGGACGAGCAGGTCGACGCCGAACCCGAGGCCGCCGTCGAGCTGGCCGACAGATGCGCCTGCCTGCCGCTGGCGCTGCGCGTCGCCGCCGAACGCGCCGCCTCCCGTCCGCCGTTCCTGTCGCTGGCGGACGTGGCATCCGAGCTGGCCGACGAACGCAGCCGCCTCGACCTGCTGGACGCCGACGACGAGCGCACCTCGGTGCGCGACGTGTTCTCCTGGTCCTATGCCAAGCTGGCGCCCGAGACCGCCAGAGCGTTCCGGTTGCTGGCCCTGCATCCCGGGCCCGAGATCGAGGTCCACGCCGCCGCCGCGCTGCTCGACGAACCCTTGGACGACACCCGTCGGCTCCTGACCGCGCTCGTGCGCGTGCACCTGCTGGAGGAGTGCGGCCGCGACCGCTACCGCTACCACGATCTGCTGCGCATCTACGCCGCCGAGCGCGCCCGCGAGGAGGAGAGCGACGAAGACCGTGCGGCCGCGGTGCGCCGTGTGCTCGGTTGGTACTTCAACACCGCTGATGCCGTCCGCCCCCTGATCAGCTCGTCCGGTCCCAGTGTCGCCTTGGACACGGCCGGCGCCGCCTGCCGTCCGCCGGTGCCTTCACTGACGGCGCGCGAGGGCAACGGTGGCTGGACGGCGAGCACGGCGGCCTGCTGGCCGCCACCCGTTGCGCCCTGAAGGAAGGGCACGACGCGCTGTGCCGGGCGGGCTAGCCGCGGTTGGGGTCCTCGGGACCGAGCGCGGGCCCGTGGTCGAAACGGAACCGCGGGCCGGGCAGGCCGCTGCGCCTGAACGCCATGGGCGGTTGCCGCCTGCGCTCCGCGCTGAGAACGCCGGCGACCTCGTTCCGCAGCCGCGGCAGCATCGCGTACAGCACGTCGCCCGGGCAGGCGGTCGCGTTGTAATCGCGATGCCCCACGATCGCGTCGAAGGGGTCCAGGTCATACACGTCGCACAGCCACGCGCAGGTCTCCACCAACCGTGTCCAGAGGGCGGCCGTGGGCTGCACGGTCATGTAGGTGCCCTCGTTCTCGATGCCGATGGTGTGGTCGTTGTGGTTGAGCGTGTGTGCGCCGACGACGTGGTTGCCCGCCTGTATGGCAGCAAGGCTGCGATTGCGCCCTTCCATGAGATAACCGCCGCGGCTGATGGTGAGTTGCTGTCCGGTGTCATCCCAGCCGTTGGTGTCCATGTGGTATTTCTGGATCGCCCGCGACAGCGAGAAAGCGGCCTGGCGCGAATAGTTGGTGGTGTTCGCCGAGGCGGTGTGGTGGACGACGATGTGGTCGGGCGCGCGGTTCAGCACCGTCGCGGCACGACGCGGGGCGCGGGCCTTCCATTCGGCCCGCGTGTAGACGCGGGGGGCCGCGAGCGCGGCCGACGGCAGGACGGGGGCGGCGCCGAGCAGCGCGCCGCCGGTCAGCGTGGCGGCGCCCTTGAGGACGCCGCGGCGGTTCAGGCGGATGGCTTCGGACATGACCGGGGCTCCTCGAGAGTCGATCGGCCGGTCCTAGATGACCTTGCTGCGGGAACGGTAACTCAGAAACTGATCTGCCAGAAGAGGCTGGAGGGACCCCAGTTATTCGAGCACCGTGTGACCAGGAAGAGCATTCGAAAAAAAGGGAGTTTGGGCATACGTCGAGCGGTACGCAGCCGCCATGCGTTGTACCGGCGCGTGACCCTGCCACTGCCGTGCCGCCGCTCTTCGGGCCTCAGTAAAGCTTGCGCTCACCGTTCGTCCGGCTCCGGTACCAGGCCGATTTGAGAAGCGACCAGGAGCCCGGTCCAAACAACGCGGCGGGGACCGACGTCACGGATCGCGAGAGAGGGCTCCGGTCCGCTCGTCGTAGTGGGGGTGTGCTCGAGCGACCCGCTGTCAGCGAGTCGTCTCCGCCGCGGTGGACAGGCGGCGCCGAGCCTTCGTGCCGCCGCCGCATGCCCGCTGCGCCGCCGGGGCGGCGGTCGCGGCCCCCACAGGGAGGCAGCGGTCGGCAAGAGACCAAGGACAAAGTGTTCACAGGGGGCGCTGTCGCGGTTGTCAGCGTCAGCGGGGCCGTTGCGACATTCCGGGATGCGGGGGTGGACGGGGTGCTCGGCGGACGCGCCCCCAGGGCCGCCGAGCACCCCGTGTGCCGCTAGATGATCAGGTCGAGGAGCAGGACGAACACCAGGCCGGTGACCGACAGGATCGTCTCCATCAGCGACCAGGTCTTGACGTTCTGTCCGACGCTCAGCCCGAAGTACTCCTTCACCAGCCAGAACCCGGCGTCGTTGACGTGCGAGAAGAACACCGAGCCGGCGCCGATGGCCAGCACCAGCAGCGAGGTCTCGCCGGAGTTCAGGGTGGTGACCAGCGGGGCCATGATGCCGGCGGCGGTGACGGTGGCGACCGTGGCCGAACCGGTGGCCAGCCGGATCAGCACCGCGACCACCCAGGCCAGCAGCAGCACGGACATGCCGCTGTCGGCGACCCAGTCGGCGACCAGTTTGCCGATTCCGGTGTCGATGAGGGTCTGCTTGAAGCCGCCGCCGGCGGCGACGATCAGCAGGATGCCCGCGATCGGCGGCAGCGACTTCTCCAGCACGCCGGAGACCTCGCGCAGGTTCATGCCGGCGCCGAGGCCGAAGGTGAACATCGCCACGACGACCGCGATGAGCAGCGCCACCAGGGGCGTGCCGAGGTTGTCCAGGACGGTGCGGACGTGGTCGCCCTCATCGAGGAAGATGTCGGCCAGCGCCTTGCCCATCATCAGCACGACCGGCAGCAGCACCGTGACCAGGGTGACGCCGAACGACGGGCGCCGCCGCGGCGCGCCGCCGTCCTCCGCCGCCGCGTCGCCGGCGGACGCCGTCTCGTAGAGGGCGGGCGCCGGGACGTCCACCCAGCGGGCGGCGTACCGGGCGAACAGCGGCCCGGACACCGCGATCGTCGGCAGGGCCACCAGCACGCCCAGGGCGAGCGTGACGCCCAGGTCGGCCTTGAGAGCGTCGATGGCGACCAGCGGACCGGGGTGCGGGGGCACCAGGCCGTGCATCGCGGACAGGCCGGCGAGCGCGGGGATGCCGACCCGCACCAGCGACAGCCCGGACCGGCGCGCCACCAGGAAGATCACCGGCATCAGCAGCACGAGCCCGATCTCGAAGAACATCGGCAGCCCGATCAGGGCGCCGACCAGGCCCATCGCCCACGGCAGCGCGCGCGGGCCGGCGCGTCCGACGATGGTGTCGACGATCTGGTCGGCGCCGCCGCTGTCGGCGAGGAGCTTGCCGAACATGGCGCCGAGCGCGATGAGCGCGCCGACGCCCGCGGCGGTGCTGCCGAAGCCCTCGCCGAAGCCGCTGACCGTGTCGGCCATCGGCAGCCCGGCGGTCGCGCCGACCAGCAGCGACCCGAGCGTCAGGCTGAGGAACGGGTGCACCTTCAGCCAGGTGATGAGCACGACGATCAGGGCGATGCCGGCGACCGCGGCCAGGACGAGCCGGCCGCCTCCGGCGATGGGCTCCTCGGGCGGGGCCAAGGCGAGCGACGCGAGGTCGGGGGTCATGTCAACCTCCGGGGAGACTCCGCCTCCGGACGGGGGAGGGAACTGTCGGGGTGGGAAGAGGCCTGCCGGTGACACGGGGGAGCAGGCCGGTCATCGCGTGGACGGCGGGGGCGCCGCCTCCAGGTAGGCGTCGATGAGCGCGTCCACGGGGGCGTCGAGGTCGAGGACCAGCCCGCGCTCGTCCGGGCCGAGCGGCTCCAGCGTGTCGAACTGCGAGTCGACGAGCGAGGCGGGCATGAAGTGGTCGGTGCGTTCGGCGACCCGCCGCCGCACCACCTCGCGGTCGCCGTGCAGGTGCACGAACGTCGCCTCCGGAGCCTGCTCGCGCAGCAGGTCGCGGTAGGCCCGCCGCAGCGCCGAGCAGGTGACCACGCCGCCGCCGTCCGCGTGCTCGGCGAGCCACGCGCCGATCGCGCGCAGCCAGGGCAGCCGGTCGGCGTCGTCGAGCGGGACGCCCGCCGACATCTTGGCGATGTTGGCCGGCGGGTGGAAGTCGTCGGCGTCCGCGAACGGCACCCGCAGACGCCGGGCGAGCGCGGCGCCGAAGGTCGTCTTGCCGGACCCCGCCACGCCCATGACGACGAGCAGCGGGGCGGCGTGACCGCGGGCTGTGTCCATGACATCGACCTTTCGGATGACGTTTGCCAGAGTGTGACATGAGTCATCATCTCTTAACAACAGCTGATGGATATAAGTCTGATTTTTTACCCTGGATTCCTCGGTGCCTCGTCAAACGTGTGATGATTGGTGGTCATGGGGGGCAGTGATCCGGCCGGACTGCACGGCAGCGTCCTGGACGAGCTGGGCATACTGATCACCTCGGGACGGCTGGCCCCCGGTCGGGTGCTGCGGATCGAGGAGCTGGAGACCCGCTTCGGGGTGTCCCGGTCGGTGGTCCGCGAGGCGATCCGGGTGCTGGAGTCCATGGGCATGGTCAGCAGCCGCCGCCGGGTCGGCGTCACCGTCGCGGCGCGCCCGTCCTGGAACCTGTTCGACCCCCGGATCATCGGCTGGCGGCTGGAGGGGGAGGACCGCGACGCGCAGCTGCGGTCGCTGAGCGAGCTGCGCCTCGGCGTGGAGCCGGTGGCCGCCGCGCTGGCCGCGCGCCGCGCCACGCCCGCCCAGTGCGGCACGCTGACCGGGGCGGTCATGCAGATGGCGGTGCACGCCAGGTCCGGCGACCTGGACGCCTACCTGGAGGCCGACATCCTGTTCCACCGCACGCTGCTGGAGGCGTCCGGCAACGAGATGCTGGGCGCGCTCGGCGACGTGGTGGCCGCCGTCCTGGCGGGCCGCCACCAGCACCACCTCTTCCCCGCCACCCCCGAGCCCGCGGCGATCCGCTGGCACGCCGAGGTGGCGCAGGCGGTGCAGGCCGGGGAGCCGGAGGCCGCCGAACGCGCCATGCGCGACATCGTCGAGGAGGCGACCCGGGCCATGCTCGGCGAGACCGTGCACGAAGCCCCCGAGGCGACGTAGCGGGGCCTCGAGCGGACTTCGGAAGCGGCGGCCGGCGAGGGACGATGGACGCGACGGTTCCGTGAACCGGCGGTGGCCGCATCCCCCCGGAGGCGCGACATGAGCGACACGACCGGCCGCAAGTCCCTGCTGCCGACCCGCAAGTGGTGGGCGGCGCTCATCACGGCCCTCACCGCGGTACTGATCAACTGGGTGCAGGCCGGGCACGTCACCAAGGAGATCCTCATCGCCCTGATCGGGGTGGTGTCGCAGGCGGCGGTGGCGTACCTGGTGCCGAACGAGAGCACCCCCGGCGGCGTCCCGGTGCGGCGCTGACCGGCGCGGCAGTCATGTCCTGACATCCGGTCGCCAGCACGTCAGGACAAGATCTGATCACAAAGCGTAGTGGACCGTGCCATCCGGGCGGGAGCGCTGGTTACGATCACGTGCGACGCGACGCCTCGCCGTGGGGGCACGATGACACAGACCGCCAGCGGGACCCGGTTCGACGACACCCGGCAGGCCGCCCTGCCCGACGCCCCGTCGAGGGAGGCCCCCGACGACGGCGCCCTGCCGCCGGAGCGGGTCGAGGCGCCCGCGCCCGGCCGCCCGCCCGAGCCGTCCCTGCGCGATCCGTGCGCCGAACGCGAACAGGCGGCCGAACGGCTCCCGCGGGGGGAGGACGAACCCGGGCTGGACGTCTTCCTCACCGGCCAGGTCTTCATGGACATGATCTTCACGGGGCTGCCGGGCCTGCCGGCGCCCGGCACCGAGCTGGTCACCGACGGCCTCGGCTCGGCCCCCGGCGGCGTCGCCAACATCGCCGTCGCCATGAGCCGCCTGGGCCTGCGCGTCGGTCTGGCGGCCCCGTTCGGCGACGACATGTTCGGGGCGTACCTGTGGCGCACCCTGTCCGAGCAGGAGGGGGTCGACCTGCGCCGGTCCCGCATGATCCCGGGCTGGCCGTCCCCGGTGACGGTGTCGCTGGCCTACGACTCCGACCGCAGCATGGTCACCTACGCCAAGCCGCTGCCCGTCTCGCCGGAGGAGCTGGTCACGGTGCCGCCGCGGGCCAAGACGTGCTTCGTCGACATCGACCGGCCGGTGCCGGACTGGGTGGCGGCGATGCGCCGCGACGGCGCCCGCGTGTTCGCCGACCTGGGCTGGGACTCCACCGAGACGTGGTCGACCGAGGTGCTCGACCGGCTGCGGCACGTCGACGTGTTCCTGCCCAACGCCGTGGAGGCGATGGCCTACACCCGCACCCGCTCGCCCGAAGAGGCGGCCCGGGCGCTCGCCGAACGGGTGCCCCTGGTGGTCGTCAAGCGCGGCGGCGACGGCGCCCTGGCGATCGACGCGGCGACCGGGGAGTGCGCCGAGAGCCGCGCGCTGCCGGTGGAGGCGCTGGACGCCACCGGCGCGGGCGACGTGTTCGCCGCCGGATTCGTCTTCGGCACGCTGGCGGGCCTGCCGCTGGAGGAGCGGCTGAAGTTCGCCAACCTGTGCGCCGGGCTGTCGGTGCGGCACCGCAGCGGATCGCTGGGGTCGCCCTGCTGGGGCGAGATCGCGGCGTTCGGGGAGTCCGGCGAGGTCCCCGAGGAGGTCCTGGCGGACTACGCCTTCGTCATCCCCTTCATCCCCGAGTCGGCCGCCGACACCGCCGTCCGCGCCGAACCGACCCTGCGGTCCCTCCGTGCGGACGACGCCCCGGTGGCCGTCATGAGAGAGGCGGAGCAACGATGACCACGCGCATCGCGGTGATCGGCGCCGGCAGCGGCTACATGCCCGGCGTCATCCGGGGGCTGCTGCACCGCGCCGGCGACCTGGCCGGGACGGAGCTGCGCTTCCACGACGTGGACGCCGAGCACCTGGACGTCATGACCCGGCTGGCCCGCAACATGTTCGCCGCCCGCGGCGCCGACTTCACCGTCAGCGCGCACACCGACCTGCGGGCCGCGCTGGACGGGGCGCAGTTCGTGTTCACCACGTTCCGGCCGGGCGGGCTGCGCGCCCGCCACCTGGACGAGTCGATCCCGCTGAAACACGGCGTGGTCGGGCAGGAGACGGTCGGCCCGGGCGGGTTCTTCATGGCCTGCCGGTCCGTCCCGGTCCTGCTCGAGATCGCCGACGTGCTCGCCGACGTCGCCCCGGACGCGTGGATCGTCAACTACACCAACCCCACCAACGTGGTCACCGACGCGGTCGAGCGCCACACCGACGCGAAGATCATCGGTCTGTGCGACCAGTGGGTGGGCGACACCGAGACCTGGGCGGACCTGCTCGGGCTGCCCGCCGACGGGCTGGAGATCGACTGGATCGGCACCAACCACGGCACCTGGGCCGAGCGCGTCCGGCTGAACGGCGAACCCGTCGACATCGCCCCGCTGCTGGCGGCCGTGGAGCCGCGCGGCGACGCCACCCCGCACCGCGACCCGGTCCGCATGGCCGAACTCGGCAAGGCCCTCGGCCTCCTCGTCAACTCCTACTCGAAGTACTACTTCTTCCATGACGAGGTGGTCGCGGAACTGCGCGAGAAGGGCACCACGCGCGCCGAGGACATCATGGCGATGCTGCCCCGCTACTACGCGCAGGTGGCGGCCGAGGCCGACAAGCCCGACCCGGATCCCAGCCGCGAACGCGGCGGCGGCGAGCACGGCGAGTTCGCCGTGGACGTGATCTGCGCGATCGCCCGCGACGAGCAGCGCCGGTTCATCGTCAACACCCGCAACCGCGGCGCGATCGCCTCGCTGGAGCCGGACGCGATCGTCGAGGTCCCGGCGCTGGTGGGCCGCCAGGGCCCGGTGCCGCTGGTGATGGGGGAGCTGCCGCGCCAGGTCCGCGGCCTCACCCAGGCCGTGCACGAGTACGAGCGCCTGGCCGCCGACGCCGCCGTCACCGGCGACCGGCGCACGGCGCTGCGGGCGCTGCTCGCCCACCCGTTCGTCCCCGGCCTGCGCGTCGCGGAGCAGATCCTCGACGAGGGCCTGGCCGCGCACCGCGCCGACCTCCCCCAGTTCACGAAGGAGCGGTAGCAGATGCCGATGAGATCCACCGCGAGCGGAGGCACCGTCCACGGGTCCGGCGTCCGGCGGGTGGGACGGCGGACGGTGCTGGCGGCCGTGGCGGTCGCCGCCCTCGGCGCCGCCTGCGCCCCCGGCTCGGACGCCGAGCGGCCCCCGACCAAGGCCCCCGACGCGGTCGAGACCGACGTCGCCAAGGCTGGCAGCGTGACGCTGACCGTCTGGGACCAGGAGGTGCAGGGCGGGCAGCGCAAGCAGATCGAGAAGCTGAACGCCCAGTTCCAGGCCAAGTACCCCAACGTCAAGATCAACCGGGTGTCCCGGTCGTTCACCGACCTGCAGAACACGCTGCGGCTGGCGCTGTCCGGCGACAACCCGCCCGACGTCGTGGAGGCCAACCAGGGCTACGCGGCGATGGCGCAGTTCGTCAAGGCCGGCATGCTGCTGCCGCTGGACGCCTACGACCAGGTGTACGGGTGGCGCAAGCGCTACCCCAAGGGCCTGACGGACCTCAACAGCGTCACCTCCGACGGCAAGCTCATCGGCTCCGGCAGCCTGTACGGCGTCTCCCTCAACGGCGAGATCGTCGGGCTGTACTACAACAAGGACAAGCTGGCGAAGCTGGGCCTCCAGCCGCCCAAGACATGGGGCGAGTTCGAGCAGGCGCTCGCCACCGCCAAGAGCAAGGGCGAGATCCCCATCGCGTTCGGCAACCAGGAGAAGCTGCCCGCGATGCAGCTGTACGGGGTGATCCAGGACCAGTACGCGTCCAAGCAGGCCGTGCGGGACCTGGTGTTCGGCAAGGGCGGCTCGTGGAGCGACGGCCCGAACGTGCAGGCGGCGCAGAAGCTCGCCGAATGGGCGCGGCGCGGCTACTTCACCAAGGACGCCAACGCCATCAAGTGGGACGACACCCCCGCCAACTTCGCCAAGGGCGACGGCGTGTTCATGTTCGGCGGCACCTGGTGGGCGTCGGACCTGATGGACAAGATGGGGGACAAGGTCGGCTTCATGCTGCCGCCGCCGGCGCAGGCGGGCGGCGCCTCGGCCACCATGGGCGGGGAGAGCCTGCCGTGGGCGATCACCGCCAAGTCCAAGCACCCGGACGTGGCCGCCGCCTACATCGACTTCATCACCTCGCCGGAGGCGATGGACGTGGCGGTGGAGACCGGGAACCTGCCCGCGCTGGCGCCGCCGACCAAGAAGCCGCGAGGCGCGTTGATGAATGACATCCTCGCCGCCTGGAACACCCTCAGCAGGACCGACGGCGTCACCCCTTACCTCGACTACGCCACGCCCACGTTCGCCGACGCCTTCGGCGGGCCCCTGCAGGAGCTCATCACCGGCAAGACGACCGCGCAGCAGGCGATGCGGAAGGCCCAGGACGACTACGCCGCCTTCCAGAAGAAGAAGTGAACGGGCGGGGCGCGCCCCGGCGCGCCCCTCGACCCCGGACCCGAGGGAGCCGTCCATGACGATCGTCGCGCGGCCCGAGAGCCGACGCGCCCGGCGCGCGGACCGGCCCGCCGCCCGGCGGTCCGGCGCCCCCCGCGGCGCCGGCTCACCCGGCGAACCCCGCCGGATCGGCTGGCTCTACGTCCTCCCGGCGCTGCTGGTCTACGGCGCGTTCCTGCTGTGGCCGCTGGTCCGCGGGGCGCAGTTCTCGCTGTACGAGTGGGACGGCCTGGGCCCGGCGACCTGGGCAGGCCTGTCCAATTACGGCGAGATGCTGTCGGACCCGGTGCTGCGCGGGTCGTTCGGCCACCTGGCCGTGCTGATCGTCTTCTACGCGGTGCTGCCGTGCGGCGTGGCGTTCGTGCTGGTCGGCGCGATGTCGCGGGCGCGGGTCAGGGGCCTTGCGTTCTTCCGCACCGCGCTGTTCCTGCCGCAGGTGGTGGCGATGGTGGCGGTCGCGGTGGCCTGGCAGTGGATGTACTCGGCCGACGGCCCCGTCAACGGGCTGCTGCGCGCCCTGCACTCCCTCGGCCTGCCGGACTGGTCGCGCGGCTGGCTCGGCGACTTCACCTTCGCGCTGCCCGCGGTCGGGCTGATCGGCACGTGGGTCAACATCGGGCTGGCGATGGTGCTGCTGCTGGCGGGGGTGCAGAAGATCCCCCGCGAGCTGTACGAGGCGGCGCGCATCGACGGCGCCGGGCCGGTGCGCGAGTTCTGGACGGTGACGCTGCCGGGCCTGCGCCGGGAGCTGGCGGTGGCGCTGACCCTCACCTCGATCCTGGCGCTGCGCAACTTCGACCTCATCTACATGGCGACCGGCGGCGGCCCCGGCGACGCCACCAAGGTCCCCGCCTACGAGGTGTACAACCGCACGTTCAACACCGGGGAGGTCGGGCTCGGCTGCGCGGTCGGGATCACCATCGCGGCGCTGGCGTTCGCGATCACGGCGGGGATCCGGCGGGCGGTCGAGGGGCGCCCGGACCGCGCGGAGGGCAGGGCATGATCGCGCGCAGGGAGCAGGTGGTCAACTACGCGGTCCTCACGCTGTTCGCGGTGATCGCCGTCTTCCCGATGGTCGGGGTGGTGGTGCGGGCGCTGCAGCTGCCCGACCTGGACCTGTCCGCCTTCGCCACCGCCTGGCGGGACGGCCGTTTCGCCGTCTACCTGCGCAACAGCGTGATCGTCACCGTGGTGACGGCGGCGGCCGCCACGGTGCTGTCCATCATGGCGGGGTTCGCGCTCGGCACCATGCGCTTCCGCGGCGCGGACGCCCTGGCGCTGCTGTTCGTGGCCGGGCTGACGATCCCCACCGAGGCGATCGTGGTGCCGCTGTACTTCGACCTGCGGTCGCTGCACCTCGACAACACCTACGCCGGGGTGATCCTGCCGCAGGTGGCGATGTCGGTGGCGTTCGGGACGTTCTGGATGCGCGCCTACTTCCGCAGCGTCCCGCCGTCCCTGCTGGAGGCGGCCCGGATGGACGGCGCAGGCAGCTGGACCACCCTGTGGCGGGTCCTGGTCCCGATGGGCCGCCCCGCAATCCTCACCATGATCCTGCTGATCTCCATGTGGACCTGGAACGAGTTCCTGCTGCCGCTGGTGATCCTCAACTCCGAGGAGGGGCTGCGCACCGCGCCGCTGGGCCTGTCGTTCTTCCAGGGCGCCCATAAGACCGACTACGCGGCGCTGATGGCCGGCGCGCTGATCATCGCGGCGCCCGTCGTGCTGCTGTACGTGTTCCTGCAGCGCCACTTCATCGCCGGAATGCTCTCGGGGGCCGTCAAGGAGTAGGGCCGGCGGCCGCGCCGCCCGGCACGAACGAACAGGAGGCTTCCATGCGAAGACTCGCCCTGTCCGCTCTGTCCGTGGCCCTGTCCGCCGCGCTCGCGGGCACCGCCGCCCCGGCGCCCGCACACGCGGCGGCGGAGCGCGCCGGGGGCGACGCGCCCGGCCGGTCCGCCCCCTCTGAAAAGGGACGGCTCGACGTCCTGTTCGTCGGCGCGCATCCCGACGACGAGGCGGGCGGCCTGTCCACCTACGGGCAGTGGAACGAGTTCAACGGCGCCCGCGTGGGCGTGCTGACCGTGACCCGCGGGGAGGGCGGCGGCAACGCGGCGGGCACCGAGGAGGGCCCGGCGCTGGGGCTGCTGCGCGAGGACGAGGAGCGCCGCGCGGTCGGCAAGGCCGGGGTGACGGACGTCCACTACCTCGACGACGTCGACTTCTACTACACCGTCAGCGCCCCGCTCACCGCCGACGTGTGGGATCACGACGAGGCGCTGGAGCGGGTCGTGCGGCTGGTGCGGCGGACCCGGCCGAAGGTGATCGTCACCATGGAGCCCGCGCCCGTGCCCGGCCAGCACGGCAACCACCAGGAGGCGGGGCGGTTGGCCACCGAGGCGTACTTCCGGGCCGCCGACCCGGCCGCGTTCCCCGAGCAGATCACCCGCGAGGGCCTCAAGCCGTGGGCGCCGGGACGGCTGTTCGTCACCGGCGGCGCGTCCGGCCCGACCGGGCCCGAGTGCGCGTCGCGCTTCACCCCGTCGACACAGGCGGCGACCGTCTACGGGGTGTGGGGCGGACGGGCCTCGCCCCGCAACGGCGGCAAGACGTGGGCGCAGGTGGAGCGCGAGGCCCAGCGGGTGTACGTCAGCCAGGGCTGGGGCGGGTTCCCCGACGTGCCGTCCGACCCGAACCAGATCGGCTGCGACTACTTCACCCAGGTCCACAGCCGCGTGCCGTACACGCTGGACGACCGCGACGCCGCCGGCATGCTGGAGGGCGCCGTCACGCCCGGCAAGGGCGGGCTGCCGCTGGGCACGGCGTTCCAGCTGACCGCCGACGCGTTCGGCGTCACGCCCGGCGGGGAGTTCAAGGTCACCGCGCGCGCCGCCGCGCCCAGGGCCCTCCGCGGAGCCAGGGTGAGGCTCGAGGCGCCCGCCGGTTGGACCGTCTCCGGGTCCGGCGACCTCGGCACGGTCGGCCCTTCCGGACGCACGGCCGTGTTCACGGTGCGGCCGCCCGCGTCGGCGGCCTACGGGCGGGTGCGGCTGTCGGCCACGCTGTCCACCGCGCGCGGCTCCGGCCAGAACGCGGTGCCCGTGGAGGTGCGGGCCCCCGTCACCGGGGTCCAGGAGCCGCTCCCGCGCGTGCGGGACTTCGACGCCTGGGCGACGCGCAGCGGCGTTCCCCAGCTCACCGGGCGGGTCAAGCGCGTGCTGACGCTCGGGTCGGGGCAGTCGCGCACGGTCCGGGTCGACCTGTCCAACGCCTCCGACGCGGCGCAGTCGGGCACGGTGACGCTCGACCTGCCCGAGGGGTTCGCCGCTGACGCCGCGTCCAAGCCCTACCGGCTCGAGGCCGGGCAGACCGGATCGGTCGCCTTCACCGTTCGCAACACCGACACGTCCCTGCCCACCTCCAACCAGGGCGGCGTGAACGGCGACTACGACTACACCATCACCACCACGAGCACGACGGGCGCGCCCGACGTCCAGAAGGCCGCGCTGGAGCTGGTGCCGGTCGCCGAGCTGCCCAAGGCCGCCGCGGCGCCCGCGCTCGACGGCGCGGAGGGTCCGGGCGAATACCCCGGCCCCGCGCTCGACCTGTCGCGCCTGTGGGAGGGCACGGCGTGCGAGGCGCCCGCCGACTGCTCGGCCACCGGCAAGGTCGCCTGGACCGACGAGGCGCTCTACTTCCTGATCACGGTGCGCGACGACCGGCAGGGCGCCGTCCTCGGCGCCGACGACTGCAAGCGGCACTGGCGCACCGACTCGGTCGAGATCGCCATCGACCCCCGCGGCGACTCGGAGAACACCTCCAGCACGTTCAAGACCGGCATCTTCCCGGTGACGGGCGACGGCGAGCCGTGCTTCCAGCGCGACGCCGACCAGCACCAGGGGCCGGGCGCCGAGACCGCGCCCGGCATGCGGGTCGCGGCCGCGGTCGCGCGGCCCTACGACGGCTACACCGTCGAGGCGAAGATCCCCTTCACGGCCCTGCCCGCCGCCGTCGACCCGCGGCGCATGGGCCTGAACATCTTCGTCTACGACTCCGACACCGAGGACAAGACGGGGCAGACCCGGATCGGCTGGTCCACCTGGGGCGGTGTGCAGGGCGACCCGTACCGCTGGGGCCTGGTCGCGCTGCCCGGGCACACGCCGCCGTCCGGCATGCCGACCACGCCGAAGCCGCCCGTCATGCCGACGGACGCGGCCGCGTCGGTGAACTCGCCGCAGTCGATCAGGCAGGCCGCCGAGACGGGCGTTCCGCTGGCCGGGGGACCGGCCGCCCCGCGCGGCGCCACGGCCCGCATCGTCGGCAGGCCGGTCGTCGCGCACGGCGCCACCGCGTTCCGCCTGCGCGCCACCGGCCCCGGCACCGCGTACGCGCACGTCTGGGACGGCAGGGTCCTCGGCACCAAGAGGATCACCATCACCCGCGCCGGCACCGTCGCCGTGACCGTCCCCGGCACGACGGGCTACCTGGCCGTCGCCTTCGCGTCCGCGGCGGGGGGAACCGCCAGCGGCGTCGCCCCGCTCACCGGCCGCTGACCGCCCCCGTCGCCGGCGTCCGGGCCCGCCCGGACCGCCGTCCGCGGTCCGGGCGCCGGGGCGGTCACTTGCCGACGAGGGTGTGCGAGAAGGAGTAGCGCTTGGCCCGGTAGACGTGGCTGCCGTACTCGACCGCGCGGCCGGTGTCGTCGTAGGCGACGCGGGTCATGGTCAGCAGCGGCGCCCCGCGGGGCTCGTCGAGCAGGCGGCCCTCGGCGGCCGTGGCGGCGCGGGCGCCGATCGTCTGGTGGGCGATGCGCAGGTTGACCCCGGCCGCGCGCAGCGTCTCGTAGAGGCTGTGCCGCTCCAGGTGGTCGGCGGTGACGTCGAGCACGTCCAGCGGCAGGTGGTTGGTCATCAGGGCGAGCGGGGCGTCGCCGGTGAGCCGCAGCCGTCGCAGCAGCACGACCTCGGCGTCGACCGGGACGCCCAGCTGCTTGGCGACCTGCGGACTCGCGGGCACCGGGCCGAACTCCAGCACGCGCGTGGACGGCCGCTCGCCCGCCGCCGCCAGGTCGTCGTACAGGCTGGACAGCTCGATGGGACGCTGCACCTGCGGCTGCACGACCTGCGTGCCGACCCCGCGCCGCCGCACCAGCAGGCCCTTGTCCACCAAGTGCTGGATGGCCTGGCGCACCGTGGGCCGCGACAGCCGGCAGCGCGCCGCCAGCTCCATCTCGTTCTCCAGGCGCGTGCCCGGGGGGAGGGCGCCGCTGCGGATCGCCTCCTCCAGCTGCTGGGCGAGCTGGAAGTAGAGCGGGACCGGGCTGGTCCGGTCCACGGAGACAGAAGCTCTGTGCACAGTCGGGGCTCCCTAGGTGAGGACGGCACGAGGATAGTCGGACCGTGTTACGAATAAGTCAGGGAGTCTTAATGTCAGGACATTCTCTTGACAGTATATGGATCGTTCCATGAGGCTTGATCACGTCCGGGGCGCGCCGCCCCCGCACGGCGCGCGGCCCGGGGGCGCCTCGGGGGCCGCGTTCGCGCGCGGCCGGACATCGGGAGGTCGGAATGAGGGTCGGGCTGGCCGGAGCGGGACGCATCGGGGCCGGGCACGCCGAGACGCTGAGCAGCCTGGCGTCCGTCGACTCGGTGGTGGTGGCCGACGCCGACGCGGCGCGGGCGCGGGAGGTGGCCGCGAAGGTCGGGGCGGAGGCGGCCCCCTCGGTGGACGCGCTGTTCGCGTCGGGGCTGGACGCCCTGGTCGTCGCCGCGGTCACCAGCGCGCACGCCGAGCTCGTCGTCCGCGCCGTGAAGGCCGGGCTGCCGGTGTTCTGCGAAAAGCCCCTCGCCCCCGACATCGACGGCACGCTGCGGCTGATGGACGCCGTCCGGGGGTCGGACGTGCCGGTGCAGGTCGGGTTCCAGCGGCGCTTCGACGCCGGGCACGTCGCGGCGCGCGAGGCGGTGCGGTCGGGGCGGCTCGGCTGGGTGCACACCCTCCGCTCGTGCACGCTGGACCCGGCGCCGCCGCCCGCCGCCTACATCCGCGGCTCGGGCGGCCTGTTCCGCGACTGCTCGGTGCACGACTTCGACGCCATCCGCTTCGTCACCGGACGCGAGGTGACGCGCGTGTGCGCCACCGGCTCCAACCGGGGCGCCGACTTCTTCGCCGAGGCCGGCGACGTCGACACGGCCGCCGCGCTGCTCACCCTCGACGACGGCACCCTGGCCCTGGTGTCGGCGACCCGCTACAACGCGGCCGGCTACGACGTGCGGCTGGAGGTGTTCGGATCGGCCGGCAGCGTGGTCGCCGGACTGGACGACCGCACCCCGCTGAACCCGGCCGACGAGCGCGGGCCCGGGCTGCGCCCCGCCGGCCCGCCGCACGCGCACTTCCTCGACCGGTTCGCCGAGGCGTACGCGAGCGAGCTCGGCGCCTTCGTCGACGTGGCGGCCGGGCGCATGGACAACCCCTGCCCACCCGAGGAGAGTCTGGAGGCGCTCTACGTGGCCGAGGCATGCGAGCTGTCGCGGCGCGAGGACCGCGTCGTGACGATGGAGGAGGTCCGTCGATGATCGCCGCGGAGCGGGTGGCGGGCGCCCCGATCTCCTGGGGCGTGTGCGAGGTGCCGGACTGGGGCCACCAGATGGCGCCCGACCGCGTCCTGGCGGAGATGCGCGACCTCGGGCTGGCCGCCGCCGAGTTCGGCCCCGACGGCTTCCTGCCCGCCGACCCCGCCGAACGCGCCCGCCTGCTGGCGTCGTACGGGCTGCGGCCGGTCGGCGGGTTCGTGCCGCTCGTCCTGCACGACGCCGCGCGCGACCCGCTGCCGGACCTGTCCCGCGCGCTCGACGGCTTCGGCGGGCCCGGCGCCGTCGTCGTGCTCGCCGCGGCCACCGGGCTGGACGGCTACGACCGGCGCCCCGACCTCGACGCCGGCGCCTGGCGGACGCTGCTGGACAACCTGCGCCGGGCCGCCGCGCACGCCGCCGACCGCGGCCACCGCGCCGTCCTGCACCCGCACGTCGGCACCGTCGTCGAACGCGGCGACGAGGTGGACCGCGTGCTCGACGGCACCGACGTGCCGCTCTGCCTGGACACCGGGCACCTGCTCATCGGCGGCGTGGACCCCCTCGCCCTGGCCCGCGCGGCCGCCGACCGCGTCGCCCACGTCCACCTCAAGGACGTCGACGCGCGGCTGGCCGAGCAGGTGCGGGACGGGCGACTCGCCTACACCGAGGCGGTCCGCCAGGGCATATACCGGCCGTTGGGACGCGGCGACGTCGACGTGCGCGGCATCGTCGGCGCGCTGGAGTCGTCCGGCTACCAGGGCTGGTACGTCCTGGAGCAGGACACCGTGCTCGCCGCCGAGCCGCCGCCCGGAGCCGGGCCGCGCGACGACGTCGCCGCGAGCATCTCCTACCTGCGAGGCGGCGCGTCATGACCCACGACCTGATCACCATGGGCCGCGTCAGCGTGGACGTCTACCCGCTGCAGGTCGGCGTCCCGCTCGAGGACGTCGAGACGTTCGGCAAGTACCTCGGCGGCAGCCCCACGAACGTCGCCGTCGCCGCGGCCCGCCACGGCCGCCGCACCGCCGTCATCACCCGCACCGGCGACGACCCGTTCGGCCGGTTCGTCCACCGGGCGCTGCGCGGATACGGCGTGGACGACCGCTTCGTCACGGCCGTGCCGGACCTGCCCACGCCGCTGGCGTTCTGCGAGATCTTCCCGCCCGACGACTTCCCGCTGTACTTCTACCGGCGGCCCAAGGCGCCCGACATGCAGATCGAGCCCGGCGAGCTGGACCTGGACGCCATCCGCGCCGCCACCCTGTTCTGGGCCACCGCCACCGGGCTGTCCGACGAGCCCAGCCGCGAGGCGACGCTCACCGCGCTCGCCGCGCACCCCGGCACCACCATCCTGGACCTCGACTACCGGCCGATGTTCTGGTCGTCGGCCGACGACGCCCGCCGCGAGATCGGCGAGGCCCTGCGGCACGTCGCCGTCGCCGTCGGCAACCTGGAGGAGTGCCGGGTCGCCGTCGGGGAGGACGAGCCGCTCGCCGCCGCCCGCGCCCTGCTCGACCGCGGCGTCCGCGTCGCCGTCGTCAAGCTGGGGCCGCACGGCGTGCTGGCGGCCACGCGCGACGAGACGGTGCGGGTGCCGCCGATCGAGGTCGAGGTCGTCAACGGGCTCGGCGCCGGCGACGCCTTCGGCGGGGCGCTGTGCCACGGGCTGCTGTCCGGCTGGGACCTGGAGCGCATGATCCGGTTCGCCTCGGCGGCGGGGGCGCTGGTGGCGTCCCGCATCGCCTGCGCCGACGCCATGCCCGCCACCGACGAGGTGGAGCGGCTGTTGAGAGAGGACGCCATGACACCGACGACGTCCGGCGAGGGCGCGCCGTGAGCGCCGGCACCTTCGCGGAACGCTACGCCGAGCTGGTCGAGATCCGCGCCACCCGGCCGGAGGCGGTCGCGCAGGCCGCCGCGCGGCGGGTGCGGCGCGCCGCCGTGCCCGGCCCGACCGGCCGGCTGATGATCGTCGCCGCCGACCATCCGGCGCGCGGCGCGCTGGCCGCCCGCGGCGACCCGCTCGCCATGGCCGACCGCCGCGACCTGCTCGAACGCATCTGCGTCGCGCTGTCGCGGCCCGGCGTGGACGGCGTGCTCGGCACCCCCGACGTCATCGAGGACCTGCTGCTGCTCGGCGTCCTGGACGACAAGGTCGTCCTCGGGTCGATGAACCGGGGCGGCCTCGCGGGCGCCGCCTTCGAAGCCGACGACCGGTTCACCGCCTACGACGCCGACGCGATCGCCGCCGCCGGGCTCGACGGCGGCAAGATGCTGCTGCGGGTCGACTACGGCGACCCGGCCACCGCGCGCACCCTCGAGGGCTGCGCCCGCGCGGTGTCCGCGTTGGCCGGGCACCGGCTCATGGCCATGGTCGAGCCGTTCGTGTCCCGGCGCGAGGCGGGCGGCAGGCTGACCAACGTCCTGACCACCGAGGCCATGAGCAAGGCGGTCGCGATCGCCTCCGGCCTGGGCGCCACGTCCGCGTACACCTGGCTGAAGGTGCCGGTGGTGGACCGGATGGAGCAGGTGATGGCGGCGTCCACGCTGCCCGCCGTGCTGCTCGGCGGCGAGGTGCCCGCCGACCCCGGCGAGGCCCTGTCCGCCTGGCAGAAGGCCCTGGCGCTGCCGACCGTGCGCGGACTGGTCGTCGGCCGCGCCCTGCTGTACCCCTCCGACGACGACGTCGCCGGAGCCGTCGACGCCGCGGTGAGGCTGCTGTGAGTCCCTACCTGACCGAGATCACGCCGGAGAAGGCGGGCTGGACCTATTCGGGCCTGCGCGTCGTCGCCCTGCCGCCGGGCGGCGAGCACGCGCTGCGCACCGGCGAGGAGGAGATGCTCGTCCTGCCGCTCGCCGGCTCCTGCACGGTGACGATCGACGGCGCGGTCTTCGAGCTGCAGGGCCGCCGGAGCGTCTTCACCCGCGTCACGGACTTCGCCTACGCGCCCCGCGACGCCGAGGTGACGATCCGCTCCGCGGGCGGCGGGCGGTTCGCGCTGCCGTCGGCGCGCTGCGAGGCGCGGCTGACGCCGCGCTACGGCCCCGCCGAGGGCGTGCCCGTCGAACTGCGCGGCGCCGGGCAGGCCAGCCGGCAGGTCAACAACTTCTGCACGCCCGAGGCGTTCGAGGCCGACCGGCTCATCGCCTGCGAGGTGCTGACGCCCGGCGGCAACTGGTCGTCCTACCCGCCGCACAAGCACGACGAGGACCGGCCCGGCGAGAGCGTCCTGGAGGAGATCTACTACTTCGAGGTCGCCGACGGGCCCGCCGGGCCCGGCATGGGCTACCAGCGCGTCTACGGCACGCCGGAGCGGCCGATCGACGTGCTGGAGGAGGTCCGCACCGGGGACGTGGTGCTGATCCCGCACGGCTGGCACGGCCCGTCGATGGCCGTCCCCGGGTACGACCTCTACTACCTGAACGTCATGGCGGGGCCGGGGCCCGAGCGCGCGTGGCGGATCTGCGACGACCCCGCGCACGCCTGGGTCCGCGACACCTGGCCCGGGCAGCCGCTCGACCCGCGGCTCCCACTGACCTCGACGGAGGAACGATCATGAGGCTGACGGTCGGCCAGGCGGTGGTGCGGTTCCTGGCGGCGCAGCGCGTCGAACGCGACGGCGTGCGGCAGCGCCTGTTCGGGGGGTGCTTCGGCATCTTCGGGCACGGCAACGTCGCCGGGATCGGGCAGGCGCTCGCCGAGTACGCCGACGAGTACGGCGCGGACTTCCGCTACTACCAGGCGCGCAACGAGCAGGCGATGGTGCACACCGCCGTCGGGTACGCGCGCATGCACGACCGGCTGCGGGTGCTGGCCTGCACCACCTCGATCGGCCCCGGCGCGACCAACATGGTGACCGGCGCGGCCCTGGCCACCATCAACCGTCTGCCCGTCCTGCTGCTGCCCGGCGACATCTTCGCCACCCGCCGCGCCAACCCAGTCCTGCAGGAGCTGGAGGACCCGCGGTCGTACGACGTGTCGGTCAACGACTGCCTCAAGCCCGTGTCGGTGTTCTGGGACCGGATCAACCGGCCCGAGCAGCTGCCGTCGGCGCTGCTGGCGGCGATGCGGGTGCTGACCGATCCGGCGGCGACCGGGGCGGTGACCCTGGCGCTGCCCCAGGACGTGCAGGCCGAGGCGCACGACTGGCCGGACGAGCTGTTCGCCGAGCGCACCTGGCACGTGCCGCGCCCGGTGCCGGAGCCGGCCGCGCTGCGGCGGGCGGTGGACGCGCTGCGCGGCGCGCGGCGGCCGCTGATCGTCGCGGGCGGCGGGGTGATCTACTCCGACGCCTGCGCCGAGCTGGCCGCGTTCGCCGAGGCGACGGGCATTCCGGTGGCCGAGACCCAGGCGGGCAAGGGCGCGCTGCCATGGGGGCACCCGTGCGCGGTCGGCGCGGTCGGCGCGACCGGCACGACGGCGGCGAACGCGCTGGCGCGCCGCGCCGACGTGGTCCTGGGGATCGGCACGCGCTACAGCGACTTCACCACGGCGTCGCACAGCCTGTTCGCCGATCCGGGCGTGCGGTTCGTCAACCTGAACATCACCGGGTTCGACGCGGCCAAGCTGTCCGGGGAGATGCTCGTCGCCGACGCCCGCGAAGGGCTCGCGGCCCTGCGCCGCGAACTGGAGGACCACCGGGTGGCCGACTCCTACCAGGCCGAGATCGCGGAGCTGACCGCGTCGTGGAACGCGACGGTCGACCGCGCCTACGGCCTGGGGCACGGGCCGCTCCCGGCGCAGTCGGAGGTGATCGGGGCGGTCAACGCGGCGGCCGGACCGCGCGACGTGGTGGTGTGCGCGGCCGGGTCCATGCCCGGCGAGCTGCACAAGCTGTGGCGGCCCGCCGGTCCGCGGACCTACCACGTCGAGTACGGCTACTCCTGCATGGGCTACGAGGTGGCCGGCGGTCTGGGCGTGAAGATGGCCGCGCCGGACCGCGAGGTGTTCGTGCTGGTGGGCGACGGCTCGTACCTGATGATGGCCCAGGAGCTCGTCACCGCCGTGGCCGAAGGCGTCAAGCTCATCGTCGTGATCGTGCAGAACCACGGGTTCGCCTCGATCGGCGGGCTGTCGGAGCAGGTGGGCGCGCAGCGGTTCGGCACCCGCTACCGCTACCGCGACGACAGCGGACACCTCGACGGCGGCCTCCTTCCGGTGGACCTGGCCGCCAACGCCGCCAGCCTGGGCGCCCACGTCATCCGCGCCACCACCATCGACGAGCTGCGGGACGCGCTGGAACAGGCCAAGGCCGCGTCGCACACCACGGTGGTGCACATCGAGACCGACCCTCTGGTGCCCGCGCCCGACAGCGAGGCGTGGTGGGACGTGCCGGTGGCCGAGGTGTCGGGACTGGAGGCGACCCGCCAGGCCCGCGCCCGTTACGAGAAGGAACAGCAGGCCCAGCGGCACTACCTGGGAACGTAGGAAACGCCGGGCGGCGCCGATCACGCCGCCGTCCAGGACCATCGGACCGTCCTCGCCCCCGCCGCGTGACGTGGCGGGGGCGACCGCATGCCGAGACGTTTGGCCGATGCAGGCTTCTTGAGAAGTCCCACATCACTTTTGGCATGGGCATGGCCATAGTGCCGGATGCCGGGGAAACGGTGCAGGACGGCACCAATTCACACCCAGGAGGGGCACATGGTGGGCATGCTGTGCAAGATGGGGCTGTCGTCCAACGTCATGTACACGATGGGGTTCGTGTCCATCGGCATGTCGGTGGCGTCGTGGATGCTGTCCCGCAACCTCGAACCGGCGGGCATCGACCGGGCCGACCGGTGGGGCATCTACATCGGGCAGTGGGCCCCGACCTTCTTCGCGCTGGGGTGCGCCATGCGCATGGAGGAGCAGTGGGGACGGCCGCGTCCGCACGAGGCGATGGAGCCGGGCCGCGAGCGGCTCCGGGAGGCCGAGCCCGTCGGCGGGGCGCCCGTCGGGGGCTGACCCCGGGCCGGGCGCGCGGGATCGGCGGATCGCGGCGTCTACCCGCCGGTAAAGGGGCAGGATCGGGGGCATGACAGCCCCCCACGGTGAGGCCCCCGGCGCGCACCGGGTCCGCCTGGTCGTCCGCGCCGACCCGCCGTCCGGCGGGCCGTCCGACGTGCCCGGGCTGCGCGACGTGGAACCGGGCGACCTGCGCGACCCCGACGCGGAGATCTTCGGCTGGACCTGCGTCTGCGGCAGCGGCTCGGCGTTCCTGCAGCCGCTGTGGCGGGCCCGGCAGATGGCGGCCGACCACCAGGAGACGATGGAGCGCCTGGCGCTGCGCGGCGAGCTGGTGGCGGGGGCCGTGCCCAGCGTGCTGCCCGAGTCGGCCGCCGAGATCGCCGCGTTGATCACCCGGCTGGCGCAGCGGCTCGGCGCGCTGGCGCTGAGCGTGGAGTTCGACGAGGACCGGGAGATCGTCCTCAAGCACCTGGGCACCGCGGCGGCCGCGATCGACATGGCGCTGCGCGACGCCCGCGACACCCGCCGCGACGACGCCTGACCGGGACCGCGCGGCGAGACGCGTCGCCTCCCGGCCCGGGGGCGCGGTCAGCGGTCCTCGCGGGCGTCGCAGGCGACGTCGGCGGGCAGCCAGCCGCGGCGCTCCAGCTCGTCCAGCAGCCGGTGGTAGGACTCGGTGAACCGGTCGCGGGCGCCGGGCCGGGGCTCGACGACGGTGCGGATCCGCACCATCGACTCGGCGACGTCGGCGAGGGAGCCGGCGCCGGTCGTGCCGTAGGCGGCCAGGATCGCCATGCCCAGCGCGGCGTCGGCGTGCTCGGGCACGCGGGCGGGACGGCCCAGCACGTCGGCGCGCAGCTGGGTCCAGTAGCCGCTGCGGACGGCGCCGCCGGTGAACGTCAGCGGCCCGTCGACGGGCGCGCCGAGCCTGCGCACGTACGCCAGCGCGAGCCGTTCGACGAACGCCACGCCCTGCAGCAGCGCGGCGTGGCGGTCGGCGTCGTCGGCGGGCGTGCCGAGCATGAACGGCACGGCGTCCGGCGCCGCGAACGGGAAGCGCTCTCCCCGGGAGACCAGCGGGTACGCCACGGCGCCGGACGGCTCCCAGCGGGCGGCGCGCCGGTCCAGGTCGGCCAGGCCGTCGGCGGGCAGCGCGCCCGCGCCCACGCTGGAGGCCCCTCCCGGCAGCCACGTCCCGTCGGGGGAGCGGTGGCTGTAGAGGACGCCGAGCGGGTCGCGCACCAGGGTCGGGGTGACGCCCTTGAGCACCAGCGTCGTGCCCAGCACCGAGTTCCACCGGCCGGCGCGCAGCGCGCCCGAGCCGATCTGGGCCGCGCAGCCGTCGGTCATGCCCGCCACGACGGGCGTCCCGGCCGGGATGCCGGTCTCCTCCGCCGCCGACGGCGACACCGCGCCGAGCACGGCGCCCGGCCGGACCACCTCGGGCAGCAGCGCGGCGTCCAGCCCCAGGGCGTCGAACACCTCGCCCGGCCAGCGTTCGCCGAGCGGGTCGTAGCCGGTCTTCAGGGCGTGGCTGGAGTCGGTGGCGACCCGGTCGCCGACCAGCCGCTCGTTGATGAAGTCGGCCTGGTGCAGCAGGCGCGCGCCGGGACGCCCGCGCGTCAGCCGCAGCGCCTTGGGCAGCGCCCACGACGGCTGGATGCGCCGGCCGAGCCGCGCCCACAGCGCGGCCCCGGCCTCCTGCGCCTCGGCGGCCTCGGCGCGGGCCCGGCCGTCGTCGTACATCAGGCCGGGCGTCACAGGGCGGCCGTCGTCGTCGGCGAGCAGCACGGTGCCGGAGGTGCTGCACACCGCGACGCCCCGGACCAGCCCCGGCGGCACGTCGCGCAGCGCCCTCCGCGAGGCGTCGCGCACGGCCGCCCACCACGCGGCGGGGTCCTGCTCGTGCCGCTCGGCCTCGCGCCGTCCGGTGAGCGGCGCCGAGGCGCGGCGCACCACCCTCCCGGAGGCGTCGGCGGCCAGCACCCGCACGCTCTGCGTGCCGAGGTCCACCCCCAGCCAGACCGGCCGCTCCACGGGGTCTCGCCGAGGGTCTCCCACCGCGCGCCCTCCCCAAATTATCGGTGTCCGATGTGAACTTATAACAGTCTATTGTTGACACCTACAAGAGCGGCGATGAACGTCCACGGCGTTCCGGTCTGACGTCTTCGTCGATGAGATGTCCAGCCTCGTCCGGTCGGCTCTGGGCGTCGGCGATCCGCCAGAGGAGGGCTCGGCGGGTCAGCGCGGCGGAGGTGTTAAGAACACATGACGACGTGTTACATATGCCGTCGCCCGTCCACCCGACCCGACGCGACCGCCCGCCGCCGGACCGGGCGCGGTGAACCCGGGCGCTCCCGCCTGCGTTACGTTCGCATAGCAGGGCCGTCATGGAGGGAGTCGGGTCGGTGGCGAAGAAGAGCGTGTCGGTCTCCCTGATCACGCTGGGGGACCCCGACACGCTGACCGGCGGGTACCGCTATCACCGGCGGATGGCCGAACTCGCCCCCCGCAACGGCGCCCGGCTCGTCTTCGCCTCCTTCCCCGAGCGGCCCTTCCCGCTGGCCGCCCTCGACGCGCGCGACGTGTGGCGGACGGTGCGCGAGCAGGACCCCGACGTGGTGCTCCTGGACAGCATCGCCGCCGCCTTCCTCGCCGCCTCCCGCGCATGGCCGGACGTCCCCGTCGCCGCCGTGCTGCACCAGCCGCCCGGCGGCATCGACCACGGCCGCCTGCGCACCGCCGTGCAGGCCGTCCTCGACCGCTCCGTCTACCGGCGGGTCGCCCGGCTCATGGTCGCCAGCGACCACCTCGCCGAGGAGCTGGCCCGGCAGGGGTTCGCCGACGCGGTCGTGGTGCCGCCCGGCCGGGACGTGGCCGCCCCCGACGGCCCGCCCGCCGACATGCGCGGCGGCGCCCGCGCCGCGCTGCTCTGCGTCGCCAACTGGCTGCCCCGCAAGGGCATCCTCGACCTCCTCGACGCCGTCGCCCTCCTGCCCGAGGGGGCCGCACGGCTCCACCTGGCCGGGGACGAGGACGCCGACCCGGCCTACCGCGCCGCCGTCCTGCGCCGCCTCGACCGCCCCGACCTGGCCGGACGGGTGGTCCGCCACGGCCGCCTGACCGGCGGCCAGGTCGCCCGCCTCTACCGGGACTGCGACGTGTTCGTGCTTCCCAGCACCCGCGAGCCCTATGGAACGGTGTACGGAGAAGCGATGGCGGCGGGCCTGCCTGTCGTCGGCTGGCGGGCGGGCAATCTCCCCCACCTGGCGAGGCAGGACCGGGAGGGCCGGTACGCGGAGGTCGGCGACGTCCCCGCGCTCGCCGCCGCGCTGCGCGCGCTGATCGACGACGCGGACCTGCGCGCCCGGCTCGGCGCCGCCGCCCGCGAACGCGCCGCCGCCTTCCCCACCTGGGAGGAGACCGCGCGCACCTTCTTCGCCACACTGCGGGAGATCTCATGACCGACACGCCTTCGCGCCAGGACCCGTCCGCCCG
>NZ_BCQU01000090.1:0-25971 GCF_001552235.1 Actinomadura rubrobrunea NBRC 15275
ATGAACTCCGCCGTCACGAACATCGGGGCGGAGTAGGTCATGTCCTTGTCCTTGCACTCCTCAACGGAGTACTTCGGCGGCTCGAACCGGTGGTCCCGGAACGACAGCGACATGGTCCCGGAGAAGTCCTCGATCGGACTGATCTCCTCGAAGATCTCCTCCAGACCCGACTGAGTCGGGACGTCCTTACGCCCGGCCTGCCGAGCCGCCTCGACCCGGGCCTTCCACCTCTCGTTCCCAAGCAGCCAGTCGAACGAGTCGGTCTGCAGCGACAGAAGATCCGGAACTTCCAGCGGCTCCTTGATGCGCGCGAAGGAGACGCGGTGCGGACCGGTTGCGGTATTCGAGGCGTTGCGCGAGGCTGCCAACAGTTGTCCTTCCGAAAGCTCACGGCGGACGGTTTCCGCGCACGCCGAACGACATCACAGCCGAACGGGAGTGGGACGTCGAGGGCAAGCGCGGAAGGGCAGCATAGAACAGAGCGCAGACAAGTGTCCACACGTATACAGCTTTGTCAACCTCGATCCCGGCAGTAGGATCGCATGGTCGCGGAGAAACCGTCAAGCCAGGCGCACGGAACGCACTTGAGGGGTGGCTCGGCGTATATCCGGCCAGGAGGCGGCGACTGGCTGCGCCGCTTCGACCGCGCCAACATCTACCTCACATCATCGCCGGGACCTACGCGCCGTTCGCGTACCTGGTCCTCGAGGGCGCGGTACGGGCGATCGTGCTGTCGGTGGTGTGGGCGGGCGCCGTCGCCGGCCACCCGGTGCCGAGGCGTTGATCACGGCTCCGGTGACGCGCTCGATCGGTGCGATCAGCGGTACCGCGCCGCCGATCGTGTTGTTTGATCCTGCGTAACGCGCGCGCGGGACGACTGCAACGCATGGGGCGGCGACGGTGCCCGTCCCCGGTACAGCACACAGGGCGAACCGTCGGCATGTCTCCCGTTCCGGGCGGTGGACGGCGGAGGCGAAGGCGGCCGGTGGGGTGCGGGCGGCCTTGGTCAGCCCATGCTTTTGGCGCCGTCCAGGGACTCGCGGATGATGTCGGCGTGGCCGGCGTGCTGGGCGGTCTCGGCGATGACGTGCATGAGCACCCGGCGGGCCGACCACTGCGCGCCGGGTTCGAACCAGGGCGCCTTCGGCAGCGGGTGGGCGGCGTCCAGGTCGGGCAGGGTGGCGACCAGCTCGTCGGTGCGGCGGGCGACCTCGGCGTAGTCGGCCAGCACCCCGGCCAGCGTCTCGTCGGGCAGCAGGCGGAACTCGGCGTCCCGGCGGGCCCAGTCCTCTTCGGTCATGGCGGCGGCGTCGCCGATCGCCGACGGGCCGTTCAGGATGAAGTCCGCCCATGTGCGTTCGACGGCGGCGACGTGCTTGATCAGACCGCCCAGGCACAGTGCGCTGACGGTGGTGCGCCGCCGCGCCTGTTCGTCGGTGAGGCGTGCGTGAACGGATCGGCCGGTGGAGCACGGTCGAGGAGGTCGACGCCGAGCGCTGCCGGGTGCGCATGACCACCGAGTCCCTGGACTGGCCGGCCATGGCGCTGGGCGTGGTCGGCGCCGACTTCCGTGTCCTGGAGCCGCCTGAGCTGCGCGATCAGATCCGGGAGTGGGGATCCCGGTTCATCCGATCGTGCGAGGGCGACAGGACAGCCGGGCGGTAGACGCGCAGGTTCCCGGCGCGCCCTAGGTCATGCCCGGAGTACCCGCGTCCCTTGCCACCCCGCGGACGAGGCGCGCGTGCCGCCGAGGTGGGACTCCTCGCGGAGTGCGCCGTCGAGCGCCTCGACAGGCCGACCTGGCGTGCGGCTCGGCGGTTGTGACCTGCCCGCAGGGGCCGTCGCGGCGTCACCCGGCCGCCGCGTGGATCTGCAGCTTGCGGCCGATGCCGTTGCGGAAGGCGTCGAGGGCCTCGGGGTAGCGGTCCAGGGCGAACCGGTCGCTGATCATGATGTCGGGGTCGATGACGCCGCGGCCCATCAGCTCCACGGCGCGGCCGAAGCTGTGCAGGACGGCCATGCTGCCGACGATGGTGATCTCGTCGTTGTAGACGCGGAACGGGGAGAACCGGGCGGTGGCGTCGGCGGGCGCGACGCCGAACTGCTGGAAGGTGCCGCCGCGCCGCACGCGGGTCAGGCCGTCCTCGATGGCGGCGACGGCGCCGGTGCAGTCGATCACGATCTCCCAGCCCTGCGGGCGGTCGAACTCGTCGGCGGAGGCGGCCACCGCGTCGGCGCCCAGGCGGGCGGCGACCGGCAGGCGTGCGGCGTTCAGGTCGACCACGCTGATGGAGGCGGCCCCGGCGCGGCGGGCCAGCTGCAGCATCATCAGGCCCATCGTCCCTGCCCCGTAGATGAGGTAGTGGTCGCCCAGGCGGCGCGGCAGCAGGTCGAAGCCGCGCACGGCGCACGACAGCGGTTCGATGAGCGCGGCGTGGGAGAGGTCCAGGTGGTCGGGCAGCCGGTGGCAGTTGGCGGCGGGCGCGAGGGCGTATTCGGCGCAGGCGCCGTCGCGGGTGACGCCGATGGCGTTCCAGACGTCGCACAGGTTGCCTTGGCCGCGTTCACAGTAGTGGCAGTGCCCGCAGAACAGCGACGGGTCGACGGCGACGCGGTCGCCGACGCGCAGGCCGTGCACGTCCGGGCCGACGGCGGCGATCTCGCCGGCGAATTCGTGGCCGGGCACGATCGGGTACGGGGTGGGCGCGAAGTCGCCGTCGAAGATGTGCAGGTCGGTGCCGCAGATCCCGCAGGCGGCGACGGCGACGACGACCTGGCCGGGGCCGGGTGCGGGGTCGGGCACGGTGGTGACGGACACGTTCCCCGGCGTCTCGATGACTGCTGCTCGCATGTCGGCGCGTTCTCCCTTCGTCGCGCGGGGCGGGCTGTCACCCGGGATGGACGATGTGGACGGGGACGCCGAGGGCGCGCAGCGCGCCGATCTCCTCGGCGGGTGTGGCCGCGTCGGTCACGACCAGGTCGTAGCGGGCGGCGTCGCCGTAGGCGTAGGTGGCGGTCTTGCCGAACTTGGAGTGGTCGACCAGCAGCACGTTGCGGCGGGCCGCCGCCAGCATGGCCTCCTTGACCTCGGCGGAGTCGCGGCTGGGGTGGAACAGGCGGCCCTCCAGCAGGGCGGCGGCCGACACGAACGACTGATCGGCGGTGATGCGGGCGAGCGCGGCGGTCACGTCCGGTCCGCAGCAGGAGTTGAAGTCGCCCCGGTAGCGGCCGCCGACCAGCACCACCTCGACGCGGTCCGCGCCGCCCAGGATCGTCGCGATCGCCAGGGAGTTGGTGACGACGGTGAGCCCTTCGACGCGGGTGAGGCGGCGGGCCAGGGGACGCAGGGTGGTGGAGTCGTCCAGCAGCACCGTGGTTCCGGGGCGCACCTGGTCGGCGACCGCGGCGCACAGGGCCTCCTTCTCGGCGGTGTGCAGGCGTTCGCGGAACCGTTCGGCGCTTTCGACGGTCAGCGACGGCAGCGCGGCGACCCGGCCGCGCAGCTTGCGCAGCAGCCGGCGCTCGGCCAGCGCGTCCAGGTCGCGGTGCACGGTCATGAGGCTGACCCCGAACCGCGCGGCCAGGTCGTCGATGCGCGCCTCGCCGCGGTCCATGACGTGGCGCAAGATGGCCTGCCGGCGCCGTTCCACGGCGGCGTCGGAGGGGCGCCCCTTGCGGTTCACCCGGGTTCCCGGTCACGGGCGGACGACGGGTTTGACGGCGGTCTCGTCCCGCGCCGCGACGGTCAGCGCCTGTTCGGCGTCGGCCAGGTCGAAGCGGTGGGTGACGAGCCGGTCGAGGTCGACCTTGCCGGACGCGGCCAGCGCGATCGCGGCGGGCCAGGTGTTGGCGTAGCGGAAGGTGCCGGTGACCTGGATCTCGTAGCGCTGGACGTGGTCGAGCGGCAGGGGGATCTCGTCGCCGCCCATGCCGATGAGCACGACGCGTCCGGCGCGGCCGACCAGCCGGATCGCGGCGCCGATCGCGGCCGGGACGCCCGAGCATTCCAGCAGCACGTCGGGCTCGAAGCCGGTGACGGCGCGTTCGGCGACGTTGACGACGGCGTCGGCGCCGAGGTCGGCGGCCAGGTCCAGGCGGTGCGGGCGCACGTCGGTCACCACGATCTCGTCGGCGCCGAACGCGCGGGCCGTCTGCAGCGCGATCAGCCCGATGGGGCCGGCGCCGGTCACCAGGACGCGCGAGCCGGGCCCGACCTGCGCCTTGCGGCACGCCCACACCCCGACCGACAGCGGTTCCAGCAGCGCGGCGGCCTCGTCTGACAGGGTGTCGGGCACTGGGTGGGCCATGGCCTCGTGCACGAGGACGTATTCGCTGAACGCGCCGTCGATCGGCGGGGTGCCGAAGAACCGCATGTCCGGGCACAGGTTGTAGCGGCCGGTGCGGCATTGGTCGCAGGTGAAGCACGGCACGCCCGGTTCGATGGACACGCGCTGCCCGGGGCGGTTGCGGGTGACGCCGGGGCCGACGGCCGCGACGACGCCGCCGGACTCGTGGCCCAGGACGAGGGGTTGCCGCACGACGAAGCTGCCGATGCGTCCTTCTTCGTAGTAGTGGACGTCCGAGCCGCAGGTGCCGACGGCCGTGACCCGTACCAGGACCTGGTGCGGTCCCGGTTCGGGGACGGGGCGTTCGTCCAGCACCAGGTCGCGCACCCCGCGCAGCAGCGACACCCGCATGGTTGAGGGGATGGCGGCGGAAAGGGTCTCACTCACCTGTGACCGCTCCTAGCGTCAGGCCGGTGACCAGCCACCGGCGTACGGCGATTCCTACGAGCATCATCGGGACGACGACGATGGTGCCGATCGCGGTCAGCTGCCCCCAGTCGATGCCGGTCTGGGTGACCAGCTGGCTTGCCGCGATGGGCAGGGTCTGCGAGTCGGGGCCGCTGAACACCAGCGCGAAGGCGTAGTCGTTCCAGGAGAACACCAGGCACAGCACGAAGGTGGTGACCAGGCCGGGCTTGGTCAGCGGCAGCGCCACGTACCAGAACGCCTGCCATCGCGAGCACCCGGCGACCAGCGCGGACTCCTCCAGGGAGGGGGGCACCTGGGCGAAGAACGCGCTCATCAGCCAGATCGCGAACGGCAGGCTGAAGGTCAGGTAGGCCAGCACCAGGCCGGGGATCGAGTCGAGCAGGCCGAGGCTCCGGTAGATGAGGAACAGCGGGAGCACGACGGCGGCGATGGGCGCCATGCGGGTGGAGATGATCCAGAAGGACAGGTGCCGTTTGCCGCGGGTGCGGGCGCGGGCCAGGCCGTATCCGGCGGGGGCGCCGAGCACGACCGCCAGGACGGCCGCCGCCCCGGCGGCCAGGACGCTGTGCCAGATGTAGGGGGTCAGGTCGTTGGCGCCGGAGAACAGTTCGCGGTAGTTGCCGAGGGTGGGGGTGAACAGCAGGTCGGGGGTGGCCGCGGTGACCTGCTCGGACGGCTTCACCGACGACAGCGCCATCCAGGCCAGGGGGACGAGCGTCCAGACCAGGCCGACGGCGACGACGACGGTCGCGGCGATGCGGGAGCGGCGGCTGCCGCGGTCGATCGGGGCGGCGCGGGTCATCGGGTCAGTCCCTCCCGGTCCAGGACGCGGATGAACGCCCGGGCGACGACGATGGAGGCGGCGAGCATGGCCAGGCCGATCGCGGCGGCGTAGCCGAGGTCGAAGAAGCGGAAGGCGGTCTCGTACAGCCGGACCGGCACGGTCTTGGTGGCGTCGGCGGGGCCGCCGCCGGTGGTCGCCCAGATGACGTCGAAGTAGCGGATGGCGTCCATCGAGCGGATCAGCAGCGCCACCAGCAGCACGTTGGAGATCGACGGCAGGATGATGTGGACGAGCATGCTCCAGCCGCCGGCGCCGTCGATGGCGGCGGCCTCGCGCACACTGGCCGGGATGGACGTCAGGCCCGCCAGGGCGATGAGCGTGACGAGCGGCGTCCACTCCCACACGTCCATCAGGACCACGGCGGTGAACGCCGACGCCTTGGAGCCCAGGATGTCGCCGTCGTAGCCGACCTGCCGCAGCAGCCAGGTGTAGAGGCCGAAGGTGGAGTCGGTGAGGAACCGGCCGAGCAGGCCGACGATGACGGGGGCGGCGAACATCGGCAGGAGCAGCAGGGTCAGCGCCGCGTTGCGGCCGCGCGCCAGCCGCCATACCGCCAGGGCCAGGCCGAGGCCCAGCAGCATCTCCAGCCCTACGGTGAGGGTGAAGTACACGCCGGTGCGGACCCAGATCCAGCCGAGGTCGGGGTCGGTGAAGAACCGCTTCCAGTTGTCGACGCCGACCCAGTCCAGGCCGACGCCGCCCAGCAGCCGGACGCGGGCCAGGCTCATCACGATGATGGCCAGGAACGGCACGATCGACAGGGCGGCGAGCAGCAGCAGGCCGGGCGCCATCATGCGTCCTTCGAAGCCGGGCAGCAGGCGGACGCGCCGGGCGCGCGGTGTGGGGCGGGCGGTGCCGCCCGCGGCGTCGGCGGGGGCGGCGGGCGCCGTGGGTCCGGTCATGCCTTCCACCCCCGGGCGATGATGCGGTCGAAGCGTCGGCGTGCGGAGCGCATCGCCTCGGCGGGGGAGGCGTCGCCGGCCAGCATCCGCGACACCTCGGTGTAGACGGCGGTGTCGCACTCGTTCCACATGGGGATCTTGGGGCGCAGGCCGATGGCGTCGGGGCGCCAGGTCCGTTCGACGGCGTCGGTGGTCAGCAGGTTGGGCATCGGCGACGGGCGGCGGGCGGCGGCCTTGACGTCGGGCCGGTCGTACACCGACCGCCGGGTGGGGGTGCCGCCGCCGACCTTGCTGGCCAGGCCGCGCAGCTGGGTGTCGGGCGAGGTGGCCCAGACCAGGAACAGCCAGGCGGCGCGGCGTTCGTTGGGCAGGGTGTTGGCGCTGATGGCGATGCCGGTGCCGCCGTACATGCCGGCGCGGCGGGCCGGTCCCTTGGGCAGGGGCGCGTAGCCGACCTTGCCGGGCATGACCTCTTCGTTGGCGGCGGCGAACTCGTGCCAGTTGGGGCACATGGCCAGGCGTCCGGCGCGGAAGGCGGCGCCGACGCCGTCCCAGTCCCAGGTGCGGGAGGCGGGGTCGGCGATCGCGAGCAGTCTGCGGTAGAACTCGGCGGCGGCGATGGCGGCGTCGGAGTCCAGGCGGCACGGGCCGGGGTCGACGGCGCCGAGGCGTCCGACGGCGGGGTCGTCGTCGAAGTAGCCGCCGCCGTGGGCCCACAGCACGTTGGAGAAGTCGCACATCAGCGAGTCGTGCTGTTTGGCCTGGTGGCCGGTGCCGTAGGGGACGTCGTCGGCGTTGTCGTTGAACCACTCGGCGATGGCGTAGTACTGCTCCCAGGTGGTGTCCTCGCCGGGCATGGGGTCGAAGCCCAGGTCGGCGGCCATGCGGTCGCGGTACTTGTCGAACAGGTCGCGCCGGTACTGCCAGATCATCGTCGGGCAGTCGTAGGGCAGGGCGAACACCTTGTCGTCGTCGGCGAAGCGTCCGGCGGCGTCCAGCTGGGTGGGGATGAAGTCGTCGAATCCGCCGGGCGGCTTGGGCAGGTCGGGCTCGGCGGCCAGTTCGCGCAGCTCGACCAGGCCCTTGGAGTAGGGGGCGAGCACCTGGTAGGGGTCGGCGTAGATGACCTGGTACTGGGCCTGCCCGGAGGCCAGGTCCAGGGCGACCTTCTGCACCAGGGCCGACAGTTCCAGCGTGACGATGTTGACGCGGATGCCGGTGAGGCGGGTGAAGGGCCGCAGGTCGGCGGCGATGGCGGCGGTGGGGGCGGTGTTCTCGGAGATGAAGTTCAGCGTCGTTCCGGCGAACTGCCGCCACGGGTCCGCGGTGGCGTGGCGGGGCGCGTCCTTGCGGGAGGCGCAGGCGCCCAGCAGGAGCGCGCCGCCGCCGGCGGCCGCCGCGCGCAGGACGGTCCGCCGCGGGACGGCGCCGGCGGAGTCGGGTGCGGCGTGGGAAGCGGTCGGGGAGGCGGCGTCGGAGATGGTGACGGAGGGGGGTGCGGGGGTCTTCTCGTGCGGGGCGGGAGGGTGAACGGCCATGGACACTCCCTGGTGTGACTGCCGTCACCTCCACCACATATCAGACAAACTGCCCCTTGTTAACACTTTTCGTGTGAAAAATCTCGGGGTGATGTGTCCGGTTCCGCTCGCGGGGAGCCCAAGCGGGGGCCTCCCGCCCGGGCGAGCGGTCCGGCGGACCAGTGCCGCGCCGGGGGCGGCGCGGTGCGCGGAGGGCGGCCTTTGACGTGCCGGACCGCGCCCCGCACCGATCGGGCCTCCGCGACCGGTACCCGCCCGCCAAGCCGGTCGCGGTTTCAGGCGGCGTCTCGGGTGGCGGGGACGAGCTCGGGCCGGTCGAGCAGGCGCAGCCAGCTTCCGTCCGACTGACGGCGGACGACCTGGGCGCGGACGCCCGTCCCGTCCTTGGCCACGGTTCCGGTCAGGGCGATGTCGCCGCTGATCAGCGTGGGCAGCGGTTCTTCGGGCTCGAACCGGGGGCGGCCGGCCAGCACCTTCTCCCACAGCTCGCGGATGGCCTGCCGCCCCACGGTCTGGCCGCCGGGCGGGTAGGCCATCACCGCGTCCTCCTCATATAGCGCTGCGATCCCGGCTGCGTCGCCGGCGTTGGCGCGTTCGACGAACAGGCGGGTGAGGTCCTCGGGCCGCGTCGCCTTCTCGTATTCGTTCTCGGCCATTGGCGTCTCCTTCCCAGTCGTGGTCCCCGTCGTGGGGGTCGTCCGACGCGATCCAGCCTGCTCACCTCGGAACCAGAAGTCCAACAGATTGTTCTTCTGGAATCTAGAATCAAAAGTTATGGAGTTGCGGCAGCTGGAGTACTTCGTCGCGGTCGCCGAGGAGCGCAACTTCACCCGGGCGGCCGAGCGGGTGCGCATCAGCCAGTCCGGGGTCAGCGCCCAGATCCGCCGGCTCGAGCGCGAGCTGGGCGCCGAGCTGTTCGACCGGTCGGGGCGCACCGCCACGCTCACCGTGGCGGGCAAGGCGGCGCTGGAGCACGCCCGGGCCGCGCTGGCCGCCGCGCACGCGATGGGCCAGGCCGTCGGCGAGGTGACGGACCTGATCCGCGGGCGCCTGGCCGTCGGCATGGTGGTCGGCTGCACGGTCACGCCGCTGTTCGACGCGCTGGCCGGCTTCCACCGGGCGCATCCCGGCGTGGAGATCGCGCTGCTGGAGGACGGCTCCGACCGGCTGATGGACGGCGTGCGCGACGGCGCGCTCGACCTTGCGCTGGTCGGCACCGCGACCGCCGAGCCGGACGGGCTGCACGCGCTGACGGTCAGCAGCGAACGGCTGGTCGCGGTCGTGCCCGCCGGGCACCCGCTGGCGGAGCAACGGACGGTCGCGCTGGGCGACCTGGACGGCCGTCCGGTCGTGTGCATGCCGCCCGGCACAGGGCTGCGCACGGTGTTCGACCGGGGCTGCGCGGCCCGGGGCGTCCGCCCGGTGGTCGCTTTCGAGGCCAGCGCCGCCGACGCCGTCGCCGCTCTGGCCGGGCGCGGGCTGGGCGTCGGCATCCTGTCCACCTCGATGGCCGAAGCGATGGGCATGTCGCCGGCCGCGCCGACCCGCGAGCCGACGGGCCAGTCGGTGGGCCAGTCGGTGGGCGAGGCGCACCGCGGGCGCCTGACCGCCCGCCTCATCGACGACCTGGACGCGCACGCGCTGCTGGCCCTGGTGTGGAAGAACCCTCGGACCCCCGCGGTGCGCGCGTTCCTCTCCCACGCCCGCCGCTCGTTCGCCGCTTCCGCCCGCGAGTGAGAACCGCGGGCGTCCCAGGGCATAACCCCCTGACCCGCGCCGCCGGGACCGCAGGAACGAAATCGAGATCGATCTCGTCTTCGGGTCAACGGAAGTTATGGTGAGGGGCAGGACGACGTCATTGGGGGCGTGGCCGTGGACGACCAGCTCGAGGGCACCGGCGGCGAGGACACCCGCGCGGGCGGCGCGGTGGCGGCGCCCGGATCGGACGGGGAGACGGCCCGGTCCGCGCCTCATGCGGTGACGCTCCCCGCGCGTTTGGACCGGACGGCGCCCGAACGCGTCGACGAGCGGGTCGGCGACGTGCGGCCCGGGGTGCTCGCGCCGACCGGCGCCGACGCGGCCCGGCTGGCGGCCGCCGCGTCCGGGCCCGTGAGGCGGCTGGGACGCCAGGCGGCGACGCGGGCCGCGACCCGGATCGTCGAGGAGGTCATGCGCAGCCCGGTGCGGGAGGCCGTGGAGCAGGCGGCGCGCGACGCCGCGGTGCGGCTGGCGGCCTCGGCCGCGGACCGGGCGGTGTCGCAGGCGCGCGCCGCGGCCGAGTCGCACGTGCTGACCGGCACCGCGCTGGAGGTCACCACCGCCGCGGTGGAGATGGTCGAGCAGGCCGCGTCCCACCCGATGGCCGCCGCGGCGCGGCGCCTGGCCGCCCGCAGCCCCCTGGCGCGCGCCGCCACCGCCACCGTGCTGGACGTGGCCGAACGCACCGTCTCCTCGCCGGTCGTGCAGGCGGCCACCCGGCAGATCGTCGACGCCGCGCTGGACGCGGTCGCCGACGCCGCCGTGGACGTGGCGCTGGTCGCGGGGCGCGACATCGTCGCCCGCATCGTCCGGCAGACCGCGGTCGAGACGGCGCGCGAGCTGGCCGGGACCGCCCGCGCGCGGGCCCGCCGGGCCGTCGACCTGGCGGGGCTGACCCCGGTGACCTCGGCCGTGGCGGACATGGCGGTCGAGGTGGCCGACGCGGCCGCCGAGGCGGCCGGGCGGGCCTCCGGCAACGACCGCATCCGCTCGGCGGGCGACCTGCTGGCCGCGGTGGCGGGCAGCGCCGTGGCGCGCACCGCGCGCGACCTGGCCGCGCAGGCCGCCACGCGCGCCGCGACCGCCGCGATCGAGGCGGTCATGGCCGAACTGCTGCGGGACGCGCTGCGCGAGGCGATGAAGGCCGCGTTGCGCGGGCTCATGCGGGACGTGGCGCGGGAGGCCGTCCTGGACGCCGTGCGCAGCGGCTGGGCCGCGGCGACCCGTCCGTCCCCTGAGCCGCCGTCCCGGCGGGACGGCGAGGTCTCGGTCGCCGACCTGCTGGCGCGCGCCGCCCGGGCCACCGCGTCGCTGGTCGAGCCCGGCGCCGTGGACGCGTCCGCCCCGGTCACGGGTGTGGTGCGCGGCGCCGCGGAAACCGCTCCGCGCCCCGTCCCCAAAATGACCATTCGTGCGTTGCGGAACCCTTCCCGTTACAGCGCGGCTTTGCGGCGGCGCCCTTCGCCCGCCCGACGGCCGCCGGCGGCGGTGTTCGTCCGTCTCGAACCCGGCGTCCCCGGGCGCACCCCCGCCGACCGCCCGTCGTGACCGGGTCGTGGCGGAGTTTCCTGAAAGGGCGATGAGAATGGCCCGTCCCGGGCTTCGGCACGCGTGTGCGCTGGTTACGGTGTGCGCATGGAACCGGGGACGCGGCGGACGGCGGGCGCCCGCATTCTCGTCGTGGACGACGAGCCCGCCGTGCGGGAGTCGCTGACCAGCAGCCTGGAGTTCGAGGGGTACCGGGTGGCCGAGGCCGCCGACGGGGTGGCCGCCTTGGAGCAGGTGGAGCGTTCCCGGCCCGACCTGGTGCTGCTGGACGTGCTGATGCCGCGCATGGACGGGCTGACCGCGTGCCGGCGGCTGCGGGCCCGCGGCGCGACGTTGCCGGTGATGATGCTGACCGCCCGGAACATGGTCGGCGACCGGGTGACCGGGCTGGACGCCGGCGCCGACGACTACCTGGTCAAGCCGTTCGAGCTGGACGAGCTGCTGGCCCGGGTGCGCGCCCTGCTGCGGCGCAGCGCCATGGCCGCGGCCGCCGCCGACGCCGGTGACGGCGCGCCCGGCGTGCTGGCCTTCGACGACCTGCGGATGGACACGCTGACGCGGGAGGTGTCGCGGGCCGGACGTCCGCTGGAGCTGACCCGCACCGAGTACATGCTGCTGGAGATGTTCCTGCGGCATCCCCGGCAGGTCCTCGCCCGCGAGCAGATCCTGCGGACGGTGTGGGGCTTCGACTTCGAACCCGCCTCCAACTCCCTGGAGGTGTACGTGATGTACCTGCGCCGCAAGACCGAGGCCGGCGGGCTGCCCCGCCTGATCCACACCGTGCGCGGCGTGGGCTACGTGCTGCGCTCGGCGTGATGATGCGGCGGCTGCCGTTGCGCGGGCGGCTGGCGCTGCTGACCGCGCTGGCGGTGGCCGTGGCCGTGGCGGTGTGCGCCTCGGTCAGCTGGTTCCTGGTGCGCGACCGGCTGTACGACAAGCTCGACGAGCGGCTGGCGGCGCTCAGCGGGCCTCCGCCGCCGGACGGCCGCGGCCCGCGCGGGCCCGGCGGTCCGCGCCTGCGGCCGGACCTGCGCTCGGTGCTGGCGGCGTGCTCGTCCGTCCCCACCGGCCGTGCCGGGGCGCGGTTCCCGCCCGCCCCGTACGCGATCGTGCAGCTGGTGACCCCGCAGGGCCGTGCGTGCACGGTGCCCGACGGCGGGGCGCTGACGGTGACGCCGGTGGACGTGCAGGTGGCGCGCGGGCAGCGGCGCATGGCGCTGCACGACGGCACGGGGGTCGACGCCGACGGCGCCTCCAGGCACGTGCGGGTCCTCACCCGCGCGTTCCTGGCCGAGGACGGCACCCGCGCCGCGGTGTCGTTCGCCCTCCCGCTGGACGAGGTCACCGCGCCGCTGAACAGTCTGGCGCTGTTCCTGGCCGCGGTGGCGGCGCTGGGGGTGCTGGGGGCGGCCGGCGCGGGCCTGGTGATCGCGCGGGCCTCGCTGCGTCCGGTGGACGAGCTGACCGAGGCGGTGGAGCACGTCGCCCGCACCGAGGACCTGGACACCCGCATCCCCGAGGACGGCGACGACGAGATCGCGCGGCTGAGCCGGTCGTTCAACACGATGACCGCGGCGCTGGCCGCCTCGCGGGAGCGGCAGCAGCAGCTGATCGCCGACGCCGGGCACGAGCTGCGCACGCCGCTGACGAGCCTGCGCACCACCGTCGATCTGCTGCTGCGCGCGCAGGAGACCGGGCGTGAGCTGCCGCCGGACACGCGGCGGCGGCTGCTGGTGAACGTCAAGGCGCAGATGCAGGAGCTGTCCAGCCTGGTGGACGACCTGCTGGAGCTGGCCCGTCCCGCCGACCGCGAGCCCGCGCAGGAGATCGTGGCGCTGCACGAGGCGGTCGAGCGGGCCGTGGAGCGGGCGCGGCTGCGCGGCCCGGGCGTGGCCATCGGCACGCGGGTCGAGCCGTGGTTCGTGCGCGGCGACGCCGGGTCGCTGGAGCGGGCCGTGGTGAACCTGCTGGACAACGCGGTGAAGTTCAGCCCTCCGGGCGGCGCGGTGGACGTGCGCCTGCACGCGGGGGAGCTGACCGTGCGGGACCGCGGGCCGGGCATCCCCGCCGAAGAGCTGCCGCACGTGTTCGACCGGTTCTGGCGTTCGCCGTCGGCGCGCAGCCTGCCCGGGTCGGGGCTGGGCCTGGCGATCGTGGCGCGGGCGGTGCGCGAGGCCGGCGGGCGGGTGAGCCTGGAGGCGGCGGACGGCGGCGGCACGCTGGCGCGCGTCCGCCTGCCCGGCGCCCCCGAACCCCCGGACTGAACCTCGCGGACGGTCTTTCTCATACGGGGTTAAGGAAGGACTCAGGGCCTTCCCACACCGCCCGGTCAAGGTGTGCGTCCATGAGTCACTGCGGCACTGATCGGGCCGATCCCGCCGGGGCGCCGCCGCCCCCGCCGGACCCGGGCGGGCGGGGCCCCCTGGTGGAGATCGCCGTTCCCGTGCACAACGAGGAGCATGTGCTGGCGCGCAGCGTGCGCCGGTTGCACGCCTACCTCGAGCAGACCTTCCCCTACCGGTTCCGCATCACCGTGGCCGACAACGCCAGCACCGACGGCACGTGGCGGGTGGCGCGCGGGCTGGCGGCCGAGCTGCCGCGGGTGCGGGCGGTGCGGCTGGAGCAGAAGGGCCGGGGCCGGGCGCTGCGGCATGTGTGGGGCATGAGCGACGCGGACGTGGTCGCCTACATGGACGTGGACCTGTCCACCGATCTGGACGCGTTCCTGCCGCTGGTGGCGCCGCTGATCTCGGGGCATTCGGATCTGGCGATCGGGTCGCGGCTGACCCGGGGGTCGGCGGTGGTGCGCGGCCCGAAACGGGAGGTGGTCTCCCGGTGCTACAACCTGCTGCTGCGCACGGCTCTGGCGGCCCGGTTCACCGACGCGCAGTGCGGCTTCAAGGCCGCCCGCACGCAGATCGCGCAGGCGCTGCTGCCGTCGGTCGAGGACGAGCAGTGGTTCTTCGACACCGAGCTGCTGCTGCTGGCCGAACGCAACGGGCTGCGCATCCACGAGGTGCCGGTGGACTGGGTGGACGACCCCGACAGCCGGGTGGACGTGCTGCGCACCGCGCTGGACGACCTCAAAGGCATGGCGCGTGTGGGACGCCGCATGCTGACCGGCGCGTTCCGCGCTCCGGTGGACGGGCGGCCTCGGCCGCGGCTGCCGGCCGGGATGGCCCGCCAGCTGCCGGTGTTCGCCGTCATCGGGCTGGTCAGCACGATCGCGCAGCTGGTGCTGTTCGTGCTGCTGCGCACGGTGACCGGGCCGCTGTGGGCGAACGGGATCTCCTTGGTGATCACGACGGTGGCGAACACCGCCGCGAACCGCCGCTTCACCTTCGGGGTGACCGGCCCGGAGCGGGCGCTGCGCCAGCACCTTGAGGGCGGTCTGGCGTTCCTGCTGGGGCTGGCGCTCAGCACCGGGGCGCTGATGGCGCTGCACGCGGTCGTGCCCGGCGCGTCCCGTCCGGTGGAGTCGGCGGCTCTGGTGGGCGCCAACGCGATGGCGACGCTGGCGCGGTTCCTGCTGATGCGCGTGTGGATCTTCCACCCGCGGCGTCTGGGACGGCGCCCCGCGTCGACAGTCGCGCGTGAGACGCGATCGCCTCGCCACAGCCGTGAGGAGATGCGATGACCAGTCGGCCCGGCAGTGAGGTGAGGAGACGCATGCTGAGCGTGTCGGACACCGACACCAGGCCCCGGAGGCGGGCACGGTTCTTGGGAGGCGACCCGTGGTGGGCGCGTCCAGCGCTGATGGCGCTGCTGGCGGCCACGGCGGTGGTTTACGTGTGGGATTTGGGCGCCTCGGGATGGGCCAACGCTTTCTATTCGGCCGCCGTGCAGGCCGGGGCGAGCAGTTGGAAGGCGTTCTTCTTCGGATCGTTGGACGCGGCCAACGCCATCACCGTGGACAAGCCGCCTGCGGCGTTGTGGCCGATGGCGTTGACGGCGCGGGTGTTCGGGGTGAACTCCTGGAGCATTCTGGTGCCGCAGGCGCTGATGGGCGTGGCGACCGTCGCGACCGTCTACGCGGCGGTGCGGCGCGCGCTCGGCGGCGCCGTCGCCGCACCCGTGGCGGCGGGGGCGGGGCTGCTGGCCGGTGCCGTGCTGGCGGCGACGCCGGTGGCCGCACTGATGTTCCGGTTCAACAATCCCGACGCGTTGCTGGTGCTGCTGTTGACGGCGGCGGCGTACGCGCTGGTGCGCGCGCAGGAGAACGCCGCCACGCGCTGGCTGGTGGTGTGCGGGGCGCTTTCGGGGCTGGGGTTTCTGGCCAAGATGCTGCAGGCGTTCTTGGTCCTGCCCGCGTTCGGCCTGGTGTACCTGCTGGCCGCGCCGACGTCGTTGCGTCGCCGGATCGGGCAGCTCGCCGCGGCCGCGGCGGCGTTGGTGGCGGCGGCCGGATGGTGGGTGGCGATCGTGGCGGCGGTGCCGGCCGACGCGCGGCCCTATGTCGGCGGCTCGCAGCACAACAGCGTGCTGGAGCTGGCCGTGGGCTACAACGGGTTGGGGCGGCTCAACGGCAACGAGGTCGGCGGGCTGGGCAACACCGACCGGGACGCCGGGTGGGGCCGCATGTTCGGCCACGCCGTGGGCGGACAGATCTCGTGGCTGCTGCCCGCGGCGCTGATCCTGCTGGCGGCGGGACTGTGGGCGGTGCGGCGCGCGCCGCGGACGGACCGTGTGCGCGCGTCGCTGCTGCTGTGGGGCGGGTGGCTGCTGGTTTCGGCCGCGGTGTTCAGCCTGATGCGGGGGATCTTCCACGAGTACTACACCGTGGCGCTGGCCCCGGCCGTCGCCGCTCTGGTCGGCATGGGCGCGGGGCTGCTGTGGCCGCGACGGCGCGCGGCGGGGGCCGCCGTGACGCTCGCGGCGGTGACGGCTGCGACGGCGGCGTGGTCGTTTGTGCTGCTGCACCGCACTCCTGAGTGGCGTCCGTGGCTGGTGCCGGCGGTGCTGGCGGTCGGCTTGGCGGCCGCGGTGGTGCTGCTGGGCGCGGCCCGTCTGCCGGGACGCATCGCGGGGGCGGCGGCTGCGGCGGGGGTGGCGGCGTCGCTTGCGGGGCCGGTCGCCTACGTCCAGGAGACGGTCGCGACCCCGCACACCGGGTCGATCGTGACGGCCGGGCCGTCGACCGGATTCGGGCCGGGGCGTTTCAGGCGCGGTGGTCCGCCGGCGGGCAGACCGCCGGGCCGCCTGCCCGGGGGTGTGCGCCGGGGGCCGCAAGACGGTCCGCAGCCCGGAACGCTCGGCGGGGGCTTCGCGCAGGGGCTGCCGGGCCGACCGCCCGGGGGCGGCGGTGGTTTCCGCGGCGGCCAGCCACCCAGTGGCGGACCCGGTGGCGGGTCAGGCGGGCCGTTCCGCGCGCCCGCGCCGAGCGCGGAGCTGGTGGCTCTGCTGAAGGCGGACGCGGGTTCCTACCGGTGGACGGCGGCGACGGTCGGGGCCACCAATGCCGCCGGGTACCAGCTGGCCACGGGCACGCCGGTGATGGCGGTCGGCGGGTTCAACGGCACCGATCCGGCACCGACACCGGAGCGGTTCCGGGCGTATGTCGCTCAGAAGAAGATCCACTATTTCATCGTCGGCGGCATGGGCCCGGGGCGGGCGCCGGGCAGGGGCCGGGCTGCCGGCGGCAGCGACGCCGCTCAGCGGATCGCCGCGTGGGTGCAGGCGACCTTCGCCCCCCGCACGGTCGGCGGCGCCACCGTCTACGACTTGACGACCTGATCCGGCGGTGCGTCTGTGGGTGAATCGCGTGTGGGTGGACCGCGGCGGGTTACCGTCGGGAGGAGGTGGTGAGGAAGACGCCAGGCGGACAGTCGTGTGCGGGGAGGAGAGCGCGATGCCCGGCAGGTTGGAGGAGTCGGCCGTGACCGTCCGGTTGAGGGAGCTGCCGGGCTGGACGCGCGACGGCGACCGGATCGTGCGCACTGTCGAGGCGCCCTCGTTCATGGCCGGGATCGACCTGGTGGGCGAGGTGGCGCGGGCGGCCGAGGAGGCCGACCATCATCCCGACATCGACATCCGCTGGCGCCGGGTGACGTTCGCGCTGACCACGCACAGCGCGGGCGGGCTGACCGAACGCGACTTCGCGTTGGCGCGGACGATCGACGAGATCGCGGCCCGGCGCGGCGTCCGGTAGAGGCCGGGGCGGGTCCGGGTGGCGGTGCAGGTGGCGGTGTGCGGGCCGCGCGAGTGCTCGCGGACCGAGTGGGAGCAGGCCCGCGAGGTGGGCCGTCTGCTGGCCGGGCGCGGCGCGGTGGTGGTGTGCGGCGGCTACGGCGGGGTGATGGCCGCGGCGGCCGCCGGGGCGTACCGGGCGGGCGGCGTGGTGGTGGGCGTCCTGTCGGCGGCGGACCGTGCGGGCGCCTGCGAGGATCTGACCGTGGTGCTGCCGACGGGGCTCGGCGAGGCCCGCAACAACGTGATCGTCAACGCGGCGGACGCGGTGATCGTCGTCGGCGGGTCGTGGGGCACGCTGTCGGAGGTGGCGCTGGCGGTGCGGCGGGGCGGGGTGCCGGTGGTGCAGCTGGGCGGCTGGCGGGTTCTGGACGAGCACGGCCGCCCGCTGGAGGCGGTGCTGCGGGCCGCCACCCCCGCCGAGGCCCTGGACAAGACCGGCCTGTGGCGCTGACCCCGGGAGGGCACGGTTCAGGACTGCTTGCCGCCGGGGTGTGCGTCGCCCTGCTGTGCCTCGTGTCGGCGGTCGTTCTTCTTGCGCCGGTCGACCTCGTGGACGGCGACGCCTATGGCGATCAAGATCGGCATCCAGTACTTGCTGGTGGCCACGACCGCTTGAAGCCAGGGCGGGAGCGTGACATCGGGCAGCTGGATGTCGGGCCGCGGGATGTCCGGAAGAGGCAGGTCCGGCAGGTCGACATCGGGCAGGTCGACGTCCGGACGCGGCAGGTACGACAGCAGCAGCCGCACCACGGCGCCGATGAGCGCGCTGACGCCCAGGATGCCGAACACGACCTTGGCGGTCGCGGCCGCGACGTGCCGTGACGCGTACAGGGCGGGGTGCCGGCGGGCGAACCGTTCGCGGCGGGCGGCACGGCTTCCCTCCGGCGGTGTGAACGGGAGGTTCGTGTCGCCCTCGTCGGTGCCGCCGCCTCTGTCGTCGTCTGTGTCGTCGTCTGTGTCGTCGTCTGAGCCGTCTTGCGCGTCGTTCCCGGTCCCGTCGTCGGCGCCCTGCTCGGTTTCGTGCCCGGTGCCGTCGGCGGGGCGCGGCGGGGTCAGGACGCAGCGGGCGGCCTGGCCGTCCAGCAGGCCGAGGGGGTCGAAGGCGACCAGCACGGACCTGTCCCGGTAGGGGATCCGCGCCTGGTGCAGCGCCTCGGTCTGGGCGTGCTGGACGCCGTCGACGTACAGGCGCACGATCCGCATCCAGCCGACGCGTTCGGTCTCGACCTGCAGGCGGTGTCCGTCGTGGTCGAGCCGCCAGCGGCGGCCGGCCGCCGCGTCGGTCCCGGCGCTCCCCCTGGTGGTGGTCACTGTTCCTCCCCGTATCGTCCGGTCCCAGCTTGTCGGGGCGGGGAGCGGGGCGGCATCGGCCGATCGATCCGAGGGCATCGACCAAAGTCGACACCTCCAGACCTGAGGGGTTCGTCGGGACGGACGTCAGGCGGGCAGAGCCGCGCCGTCGACCTGCTCGTCGACCTGCTCGTCCGTCTGCTCGTATGTCTGCTCGTCCGTCTGGGCGACCGCGTGCGGGCGCGGGCTCTCATGCGCATCTTCATGAGGGTCTTCGCGCAGGTGGCGGCGCAGGTGTTCGGCGGTGATCGAGCCGGTGGCGGTGAGGAGGTCGGCGGGGGTGCCGGTGAAGACGACGCGGCCGCCGTGTTTTCCGCCGCCCGGGCCGAGGTCGATGACCCAGTCGGCGTTCTTGATCACCTGCAGGCTGTGCTCGATGACGATCACGGTGTTGCCGGCGTCGACGAGCCGGTCCAGCAGCGCGATCAGGCCGTCCACGTCGGCCATGTGCAGGCCGGCGGTGGGCTCGTCCAGCACGTACAGCGCGCCGGTGCGGTGCAGGCGGGTGGCGAGTTTGAGGCGTTGGCGTTCGCCGCCGGACAGGGTGGTCAGCGGTTGGCCGAGGCGCAGGTAGTCCAGGCCGACGTCGCTCAGGGCGCGCAGCCGGGCGGCGACGGGCCGTTCGGGGAAGACGTCCAGGGCTTGGCGGGCGGTGAGGGCGAGGACGTCGGCGATGGTGAGGCCGCGCAGGGTGTGCGCCAGCGCCTCGGGCCGGTAGCGGCTGCCGCCGCAGGCGCGGCAGGTGGTGGTGACGGGGTCCATGAACGCCAGGTCGGTGACGATGACGCCGTTGCCGTCGCAGGCGGGGCAGGCTCCGGCGGCGTTGTGGCTGAACAGGCCGGGGTCGGCGCCACTGGCCTTGGCGAACAGGCGGCGCAGGTGGTCCATGACGCCCAGGTAGGTGGCGGGGCAGGCGCGGCGCGAGGCGGCGATGGGCGACTGGTCGACCACGATCGCTTCGGGGTGGCGGGGCACGAGCTCGTGGTTGACCAGGGTGCTCTTGCCCGACCCGGCGACGCCGGTGACGACGGTGAGCACGCCGGTGGGGAAGTCCACGGTGATGCCGTCGAGGTTGTGGGTGCGGGCGTCGGCGACGGTCAGCCGGCCGGCGGGACGCCGCACGTCGCGTTTGGGCGGGGTGCGGCGGCGCAGGTGGCGTGCGGTGAGGGTGTCGGCGCGGCGCAGGGCGGCGACGGGGCCTTGGAACACCACGCGTCCGCCGCGGGCGCCGGCGCCGGGGCCCATGTCGATGACGTGGTCGGCGATGGCGATGACGTCGGGGTCGTGGTCGACGACCAGGACGGTGTTGCCCCTGTCGCGCAGCTCGGCGAGCAGTTCGCCCAGGCGGGCGACGTCGCCGGGGTGCATGCCGACGCTGGGTTCGTCGAAGATGTAGGTCAGCCCGGTGAGGCTGGAGCCCAGGTGCCGGACGACCTTCAGGCGCTGGCCCTCGCCGCCGGACACGGTCGCGGTGGGGCGGTCCAGGCTGAGGTGGCCGAGGCCGACGGCCTCCAGCCGCCGCAGCCGGGTGAGGGCGGCCTGGGCGACGGGGGCGCCGACCGGGTCGTCGACGCCGTCCAGCACGGTGATCAGTTCGCTGATCTCCATGCGGCAGTAGTCGGCGATGCCGAGCCCGTCGATCTTCGCGGCCCGTGCGGCGGCGTTGAGGCGGTCGCCCCGGCAGGCCGGGCAGACGGCGTCGATGATCATCGCGAGCGCCTCGCGGCGCTGCCGGTCGGGCAGGGTGTCGAGGCCGCGTTCGACGTACAGGCGGTGGAAGCGTTCGGCGATGCCTTCGTAGGCGTTGTGGCCCATCTCGCCGGTGCGGTTGCGGCGCGGCACGCGGAATCCTTTGCCGTGCAGGAGCAGGTCCATCTCCTCGGGGGTGAACTCGCGCAGGGGCTTGTCGGGGTCGAACAGGCCCGACTCGGCGTACAGCTGCCAGGGGAAGGTGCCGACGCCGAAGGGCGCGAAGCGGATGGCGCCGTCGTTGAGGCTCTTGGAGGTGTCGAGCATCTTGCCGACGTCCATGCGCGCGACACGGCCGAGTCCGTCGCATTCGGGGCACATGCCGTCGGGGTCGTTGAAAGAGTAGGCGGCGGCCTCTCCGGCGCTGGGGTGTGCGTAGCGGGAGAACAGCACGCGCAGCACCGCGTTGATGTCGGTGACAGTGCCGACGGTGGAGCGGCTGTTGGCGCCGAGGGGCCGCTGGTCGACGACGACGGCGGGGGCGAGGTTGGCGATGACGTCGGCGTCGGGGCGTTCCTGGCGGGGCATCCGGTTGCGGACGAACCAGCTGAACATCTCACCGAGCTGGCGGCGGGACTCGGCGGCCACGGTGTCGAACACCACCGAGGACTTGCCGGACCCCGACACCCCGGTGAACACCACGATCCGTTCCTTGGGAATGCGCAGGGTGATGTTCTTGAGGTTGTTCTGCCTGGCGCCTTCGATGACGATGTGGTCGCGCCGCACGGCCCTCATGGACGGGCTCCCTTCCGTGTCGCGGGTCTGCACAGCGGACCGGCCACGTTAGGAGGCAATGAGGCCAGGTTTCGTCCTCATTGCCGGGGATACTGGCCGGGTGACTGAGACCTCCGCCACCTCCGCGCGGTTGCTGCGGCCGCTGGCGCTGCTGCAGACACGCCGGGAGTGGAGCGGGCCGGAGCTGGCCGAGCGGTTGGCGGACCTGGCCGGCAGATTGCAGCGCGCCGCCGCCCCTGCGCTCCGGCAGGGCCCGGCGCCGGGGGAGGGGACCGAACCGTCCCCCTGACACGTTCTGAACCTTGGCCCTCCACTGCTAGGGCGTTGGGTGGTCGGCGTGCAAGGGCGTCACGGGGTTCAGGAAAGGCCCTGTCGAGGAGGCAAGGCCGTTCAGGCCGACGCCGACGGCGTCGGCGAAGGGGAGTCGCCGCAGGCCGCCGCCTACACGTTGCGGGTGTTGTTGCCAGGCCTTGGACGACGCACGGGGCCGGCTAGACGGCGCCGACAGGACGGCCCTCGTCGCTGGTGTGCGCGGTCGCGCCACGGCGCAGCGCTCCTCCGCCCGCGGGGTGTTGGCAATTGCTCACAAACCATTGGGACCTCGCGGCACGCCCCCGGGCCCGCGGGTCTGTGCCGCTTGTCCAGGCCTGTAGGGCTGTTTGGGTCTGGCTTTGTCGGGCAGGGCCACGGCCGACAGCGCAAGGGAGGAGAGACCAGATGACCACGATCGAGCAGTCGATCGACGTGCGGGTGCCCGTGCGCACCGCCTACGACCAGTGGACGCAGTTCGAGGACTTCCCGCAGTTCATGGAGGGCGTGGAGCGGATCGATCAGGTGTCCGACACCCGCACCCACTGGGTGACCAGCATCGCCAAGGTGCGGCGGGAGTTCGACGCCGAGATCACCGAGCAGCGCCCCGACGAGCGCATCGCCTGGACGTCGGTCGGCGAGCCGCGGCAGGCGGGCGTGGTGACCTTCCAGCGGCTGGCGCCCGACACCACGCGGGTGATGCTGCAGCTGGAGTTCGCCCCTCAGGGGATGGTCGAGAAGGCCGCCGACGCGCTGCACCTGGTGGAGCGGCGGGTCAAGGGCGATCTGCGGCGGTTCAAGGAGTTCATCGAGTCCCGCGGCCGGGAGACGGGCGCCTGGCGGGGCGAGATCGACCAGGACCCCACGTCCTGACCATGCCGTTCGGGCCGTGACGCCCGCCGGGGGCCTGGACGACCGCCGTCCGTGCGCGGGCGCGTCCGATCGCCCCGGTGTCCGCTTCGCGGGCCGACGTGGTGGGCCAGGGGCCGTCGGCATGCACGGTGCGGAGGACGGGGCGGCGTCCGATTCTGGCAATGTTCGCCCGTTTCTGTGTCGGTACGTCGTGTTAGAAACACGGGCGACAGATCGTGAACCGCGGCGGTTGCCGCGAACGGTTCGCGTTGGCGACGCACAGATCGGCGGAGTGGCCCATGTCCGTGCCCGTCACTCGACGGCAGCTTCTGGCAGGTACCGGCACGCTGGGCGCCGGGATCGCGTTCACCGGGGCGGTGGAGGCCTTGTTCTCCGGCTGCGCGCAGGCCGCCGACGTCGGCGGCGCCGCCGGATACGGGGCGCTGATGCCCGACCCGAAGGGCGTGCTGGATCTGCCGCGGGGGTTCCGCTACACGATTCTGTCGCGCGAGGGCGAACCGCTGCGTTCGGGGGAGGGGCCCGTGCCCAGCCACCACGACGGCATGGCGGCCTTCCCCGGGCGCCGTCCGGGCGAGGTGCGGTTGGTGCGCAACCACGAGAACCGTCCCGACGCCCGCCACCGGGTGCCCGCCGTGGACGGGTTGACCTACGACCCGGCGGGCAAGGGCGGCTGCACCGTGTTGGAGGTGGACGCCGCCGGCCGGGTGCGCTCCGAACGCGTGGGCATCGCCGGCACGGCGGTCAACTGCGCGGGCGGCCCGACCCCGTGGGGCACGTGGCTGACGTGCGAGGAGACCGAGGACACCGCGGGCACCAACGGGTACGAGAAGGACCACGGGTTCGTGTTCGAGGTGGACCCGCGCGGCCGCACCGAGCCGGTGCCGTTGACGGCGATGGGCCGCTTCCAGCACGAGGCGGTGGCCGTCGATCCGCGTGACGGCGTGGTGTACGAGACCGAGGACGCGTTCGCGGCGCCGTTCGGGCTGTTCTACCGGTTCCTGCCGCGCCGGCCGCGGGGCGGGATCGGCAGCCTGCGCGCGGGCGGGCGGCTGGAGGCGATGCGGGTGCCGGACGTTCCGGACCTGTCGGTCGTGCGCGAGCCGGGCACGGTGTTCGAGCGGATCGAGTGGGTGAAGGTGCCCGACCCGCTGGCCCGGCAGACGCCGATCCGTCTGCAGGACTTCGGTCGGCGCGGCATCACGCACGCGCAGAAGCTGGAGGGCTGCTACTGGGGCGGCGACCGGGTGTACTTCGTGTCCAGCTACGCCCGCCGCCGCGAGGGGGCGGGCGCCGACCACTTCGGGCAGGTGTGGTCGTACGAGCCGGCGCGGCGGCGGCTGACGCTGGTGCTGGTGTTCGGGCCGGACAGCGACGTGCAGGCTCCGGGCGATTCGCCGGACAACATCTGCCTGGCGCCGCAGGGCGGGCTGATGGTGTGCGAGGACGGCGACGGCGGCCAGCACGTGTTCGGGGTGACGCGCAGCCGCAAGGTGTATCCGATGGCGCGCAACCGGCAGAACATCGGCACCGACGCCGAGCCGGAGTGGGGGGAGTTCGCGGGGGTGACGTTCTCCCCGGACGGCCGGACGATGTTCGTCAACGTCTACGAACCGGGCACCACGTTCGCGATCACCGGGCCGTGGCGCCGGCACTAGGGTCTGCCCGGTCGATCTTGGTGTTCGGCTGAGGACGATCTTGGGACTGGGTTTGATGGCGTGTCGTGGTGCGACGGCATGAGTTGACCGATGCGGCCTGGCGGCGGATCGAGCCGCTTTTGCCCGCCCAGCCGGCCCGGGGCGGCCGGTGGGCTGATCACCGCACGGTGCTGAACGGGATCCTGTGGAAACTGGCCACCGGTGCGCCGTGGCGTGACCTGCCCGAGCGGTACGGCAACTGGAAAACGGTGTACGAGCGGTACCGGCGGTGGGCCGCCGACGGCGCCTTCGACCGCATCCTGACCCACGTGCAGGTCCATGACGACTCGGTCGGCCGCATCGACTGGACCGTCAGCGTGGACTCCACGATCGTGCGCGCGCACCAGCACGCCGCCGGCGCCCGCAAAAAGGGGAACCGGACAGGACGAACCGGGCATCCGGGCAGGCGCTCGGGCGGTCACGGGGCGGGCTGACCACCAAGATCCATCTGGCGGTGGACGGGCGCGGCCTGCCGTTGTCGGTCGTGCTCACGCCGGGCGACGTCAACGACTGCACCGCCTTCCCCGAGGTGCTGTCGCAGATCGTGGTGCCGCGTAGTGGTCCGGGGCGTCCGCGGTGCCGGCCTGATCGGGTGATCGCCGACAAGGCATACAGCTCGGCGGCGATCCGCCGGTCACTGCGGCGTCGTGGGATCGCCGCGACCATTCCCGAACGCGCCGACCAGCAGGCCGGACGGGCCCGCCGCGGCTCGCGCGGCGGACGCCCGCCGGGGTTCGATCCGGCTGTCTACAAGCGCCGCAACGTGGTCGAACGCTGCATCAACCGGCTCAAGCAATGGCGCGGGATCGCCACCCGGTTCGACAAGCTCGCTCGCAACTTCCGTGCGGCGATCGTGCTGGTCACCGCCTTGTTCTGGATAAACGCATGATCCACCGGACAGACCCTAGGCGCCCCGTTTCGCTCGACCGTCCGGCAGATGGATGGTCACCGGATGTGGCGCCAGTTTCTCAACCGCTGCACGCTACTCCTCGCAGGATGAACACCGGCGAACATAGGAGACGTCCCACCTGGGACGGGGCCGGGGGCCTCCGTGAGTGCTGCAACGAATGTTGCGATAACCCAGGTTGGGATAAGCGTCCTGGCCGCTCCGGCTGACCCTGAGGCTAGCAAGAAGGCCGGGCCGGCACCCGGGCTTTCGGTGACGGAGGGCTGTCAGCAGGGTGGCCTATGCTGGCAGTGCCCGGGGTTGCCGGATGACCTGCCCCGGGCGCCCGCGCGAGTGGGGGTGACCCCAGCCAGCCCCACGGGTCGCGACGCCATGTTCCCCGCGCATGCGGGGGTCCCTGCACACAGCCGCTCCGGCCCCTCTTCCGCCGGGCCGGAGCGGCGCGTCGTTTCACCCAGGCCAACGGTGTCAGCGGCGCGGCCGGGTTCGCGGTGGTCTGGTCAGTGCGGGATGCCGTCGATGATCGCCCGTGCGCCTTTGCGGGCGAGCGTCGCTGCCACGTACGCGCCCAGCTCGGGGGCGCGGTCGGGGGAGTCCCATTCGTGCGCGTAGGCGAAGGTGCCGCCCTCGCGCGAGAACACCATCCCGATCAGGGACAGCTGTCCGTCGGGCGTGGTCGTGCAGTGCCCCGGCGATCGGGGAGTTGCAGTGGCCTTGCAGTCCGTGGAGCATCGTGCGTTCGGCGGTCGCGTGCACGCGGGTGGCCGGGTCGTCGAGCAGCCGCGCGAGTTCGACCGCGG
>NZ_BCQU01000091.1:0-25874 GCF_001552235.1 Actinomadura rubrobrunea NBRC 15275
GAGCCGATCCGGCCCGACGACACCGCCGGGACCCTGCTGGAGCGGCTCGCGCGCGCGGGCGCCCGGCTGCTGGTCGACACCATGAACGGCATCGAGGCGGGCGTCCTGGAGCCGCGCCCGCAGCCCAGCGACGGGGTGTCGTACGCCGGCAAGATCACTCCGGAGGACGCGCGGGTCGACTGGACCGCCCCGGCCATGCGGGTCGACCGGCTCGTGCGCGCCTGCACCCCCGCCCCCGGCGCCTGGACCACGTTCCGCGGCGAGCGCCTCAAGCTCGGGCCCGTCCGCCCGTGCGCCGGCGGCGACCCGCTGCCCCCCGGCGCGCTGCGCGTGCGCAAGAACGAGGTGCTGGTCGGCACGGGCTCGTCCCCGGTCGTGCTCGGCGAGGTCCAGCCGCAGGGCAAGCGCCGCATGCAGGCCGCCGACTGGAGCCGCGGCGTCCGGCTCACCGACGAGGACCGCCTGGACTGATGCCGCCCGCCCATCGCGACCAGCGCGGCCGCCGCGGCGCCGGACGCCGCCCCGGCGGCCCCCGCCGCACCGGCCGTCCCCCCGAGGACCTGGCCCGCCGCACCGCCTTCGACGTCATCCGGGCCGTGCAGACCCGCGACGCCTACGCCAACCTGCTGCTGCCCGGCCGCCTGCGCTCGCGCGGCCTGACCGGGCGCGACGCGGCGCTGGCCACCGAGCTGACCTACGGCACGCTGCGCGGCCGCGGCACCTACGACGCCGTCCTGGCGCTGTGCAGCGACCGGGACCTGCGCCGCATCGACCCGCCGCTGCTGGACGTGCTGCGCCTCGGCGCCCACCAGATCCTGGCCACCCGCATCCCGTCGCACGCCGCCGTCGGCACCGCCGTGGAGCTGGCCAGGTCGGTCGCCGGGCCGGCGCGCGCCAAGTTCGCCAACGCCGTCCTGCGCAAGGTCGCCACCCGCGACCTGGAGGCGTGGCTGGACATCGTCGCGCCGCGCGGCGGCGACGAGGTGGCGAGGCTGTCGGTCGCCTACAGCCACCCCGCGTGGATCGTCTCCGCGCTGCGCGACTCCCTCGGCCCCGACCGCGACGAGATCGAACGGCTGCTCGCCGCCGACAACGAGCGCCCCCGCGTGACGCTGGTGGCCCGGCCCGGGCGCGCCACCCTGGAGGAGCTGTACGAGGCGGGCGCCGAGCCCGCGCCGCTCTCCCCGTACGGGGCGGTGCTGCCCGAGGGCGACCCGGGCGCCATCGCGGCCGTGCGGGAGGGGCGCGCCGGGGTCCAGGACGAGGCCAGCCAGCTCGTCGCGCTCGCCCTGACCGCCGCGCCGCTCGAGGGGCCGGACGCCCGCTGGCTCGACATGTGCGCCGGGCCCGGTGGCAAGGCGGGGCTGCTGGCGGCGGTGGCGGCGCAGCACGGCGCCCGTCTGCTGGCGAGCGACCTGCAGCCGCACCGCGCCGGACTGGTCGCGGGCGCCGTCGACGACCGGGCCGGTGTGATCGTCGCGGACGGCGCCGCGCCCGCCTGGCGGCCCGGCGCGTTCGACCGCGTCCTGCTCGACGTGCCGTGCACCGGCCTGGGCGCGCTGCGGCGCCGTCCCGAGGCGCGGTGGCGGCGCGGTCCCGAGGCCGTGGCGGAGCTGACGCCGCTGCAGCGCCGTCTCCTGGCCTCGGCGCTGGAAGCCGTCCGGCCCGGCGGGGTGGTCGCGTACGTGACGTGCTCGCCGCACCTGGCCGAGACCAGCGTGGTCGTGGACGACGTGCTGGACGGCCGCGACGACGTGGAGCGCCTCGACGCGCCGGCGGTGCTCGCCTCCGTCGCGCCCGGCCTGACGGGCGTCGCGGCGGGGAAGGACGGGTACGCCCGGTTCTGGCCGCACCGGCACGGCACCGACGCGATGTTCCTGGCCTTGCTGCGCCGGCGCTGACACGCCGGGTCCGACTCCCCTTCCGCGAACGCCACAGAACCTTTGCGTGTTGGACGGCCGTCTTCCCGGGGACGTCTCAGTAACCTGGGCGGCCTGCCGGACACGAAACCTCTCGGGGGAGTCCTTCGTGCTCACCGATGTCATGGAGGCCATGTCGTTCATCGGCAGCGCCGGCGTGTACCTGTCGCTGCTGGTGATCGTCTACTGGTGCCTGGATCCGCGGCAGGGGGCCAGGGCCGCGGTGCTGCTGTCGGTCGGCTCGGCGCTCACCACGGTGCTCAAGCTGTTCTTCCACGAGCCGCGGCCGTTCTGGACCGACGCCTCGGTCACCGGTCACGAGCCGCTCGCCTCGTTCGGCATGCCCTCCGGGCACGCCCTGTGCGCGGTCGTGGTCTGGGGGTTCGCCGCGTCGCAGGTCCCGGCCGGCCGACCGGTGCTGCGCCGCGCGGCGTGGGTCGGCGCGCTGACGATGATCGGCTTGATCGGCGCGTCGCGGGTCGTGCTGGGCGTGCACTCGGTCGCGCAGGTGGCCGCCGGGTACGCGATCGGCGCCGTCGTGCTGGCGGTGGGGCTGCACCTGGAGCCGCTGGCGGTGCCGTGGTGGCGGCGGCGCCCGCCGACCGCGCAGCTCGGACTGGCGCTGGGGGCGTCGGCGGTGCTCGCCGGGATGGGCTGGGCCGCCGTGGAGGCGCTGGACGGCTGGGACTGGCCCGCGTCCTGGGCGCGGGCGATCGCGGCGGCGGGCGGCCGCGCCGAGCCCGTCACCGTGGGCGAGTCCTTCGCCGCGGCGGGCGGGCTGTTCGGCCTGCTGGCGGGCCTGTCGTGGACGGCGCACCGGGGCGGGTACGACGCGTCCGGCCCGGTGTGGCGGCGGCTGGCGCGCGTCCCGGTGGCGGCCGCGGGCGTGCTGGCCTTCTACACCCTGGGGCTGTTCCTGGGCACCCAGCCGGTGCAGGCGTTCGCGGGGAGCGCCCTGCTGGCGCTCTGGGCGACGGCGGGGGCGCCGGAGGCGTTCATGCGGCTCGGGCTGGCGCCGCGTCCCACCCGTGCGGTCCCCCGGGTGGGTGAAGAGCGCGCCGAAGTGCGGCAATAGACTCGGTCCATCATGGCCGCACCGCAGATCTCTCCCAGCATCCTGTCCGCCGACTTCGCCCGGCTCGCCGACGACGTGGCCGCCGTGTCCGGCGTCGCCGACTGGGTGCACGTCGACGTGATGGACAACCACTTCGTGCCCAACCTCACCATCGGGCTGCCGGTGGTGCAGGCGCTGCTCAAGCACAGCGCGCTGCCGCTGGACTGCCATCTGATGATCGAGGACCCGGACCGCTGGGCGCCGCAGTACGCCGAGGCCGGCGCGGGCAGCGTCACCATCCACGCGGAGGCGGCCAAGGCGCCGATCCGCACCCTGCGCGCCATCCGCGCCGCCGGCGCCCGCGCCGGGCTGGGCATCAACCCCGCCACGCCGGTCGAGCCGTACGAGGACCTGCTCGGCGAGATCGACATGCTGCTGCTGATGACCGTCGAGCCGGGCTTCGGCGGGCAGAAGTTCCTCGACCTGGTGCTGCCCAAGATCCGCCGCGCCCGCGAGATGATCAAGGGGCGGGACCTCAACGTGTGGCTGCAGGTGGACGGGGGCGTCAGCGCCGAGACGATCGAGCGGTGCGCCGAGGCCGGCGCGGACGTGTTCGTGGCGGGCAGCGCGGTGTACGGGGCCGACGACCCCGCCGAGGCCGTCCGCCGCCTGCGCGCCCAGGCCGAGCGCGCCGCGCCCGCCGCCGACGGGTGACGCCGGACGGCCCCGCGGGCCTCAGAACAGGGGGCCGACGAGGTTGAGGTCGGGGTGGGCGTCGGAGGCGTAGAGGACGAACAGGGCGAGGGCCCCGCCCGCCAGGGACAGGTCCTTGGCGAACTGGATCTGCTCGGTCTGCCGCGCCTGGGCGTCGGCCTGCCGCCAGAAGTCGTGGAACAGCACGGCGGTCAGCAGCAGGAACGGCACCAGCGCCAGGGCCATCAGGTCGGGCCACACCCCGAGGACGAGCAGCAGCGCCGCCAGGCCGATGCAGATCCCCGAGACCTGCACGGCCAGGCGGGGCCGCGGGAGCCCCTTGCCGGCCGCGTACGCGGCCATGGCGTCCGTGGCGGTCAGGTGGCCGACGGCCGCGTTGACGAAGATGAGCGCGAAGACGATGCGGGCGATCAGTGCGACGACGTCCATGACGTCCCTCCGCGTGACGAAGCGGCATCTCGTGCCATCGGGGGTATGCCCGTGCGGACATGTCATTGAACATTGAACTTTTTGCCGACCGGTCGCCCGGTCGGCCGCCCCCCGCGGCCGTGGGATGTCTCACATGCGGGCGGGAATGCGCGGCATGGCACACTGGTTGGCAGCAGTGAACGCGTGCTCCGGGGTCGGTGGAACTCCGAACCGGCGGTGACAGTCCGCGACCCGGCCGAAGCCATCGGCCGGTTGACCCGGTGGAACTCCGGGACCGACGGTGAAAGTCCGGATGGGAGGCAGCGCGCGAGGTGCTCCGGCTTCCGCCGCGGCGGCGCGGGACGGGGCGCCTGCTCGTACGACCGTACGCACGTCCCGGAGCCCGTGCCCGACGCAGAGGAGGCCCCGGGACATGTTCACCGGCATCGTCGAGGAGCTCGGCGAGATCGTCGCGCTCGAGCCCGCCGGAGACTCGGCGCGCATCACCGTCCGCGGCCCGCTCGTCACGCGGGACGCCGTGCACGGCGCGTCGATCGCCGTCAACGGCGTCTGCCTGACCGTGGTCGACGTCGACGGCGACGCCTTCACCGCCGACGTCGTCCGGGAGACGCTGGATCGCTCCAGCCTCGGCGCGCTCGGACCCGGCTCGCGCGTCAACCTGGAACGCCCCGTGCGCCTGTCCGACCGGCTCGGCGGCCACCTGGTGCAGGGCCACGTGGACGGCGTCGGCCGCCTGATCTCCCGCGAGCCCGGCGAGCGCGGGGACGTCGTCGTCTTCTCGCTGCCGCCCGACCTGTCCCGCTACGTGGTGGAGAAGGGCTCGATCGCCGTCGACGGCGTCAGCCTCACCGTGGTCGAGGCGGGCGGGGACCGCTTCAGCGTCGCGCTCATCCCCGCCACCCTGCAGATGACCACGCTCGGCCTCAAGCGGCCCGGCGACCCGGTGAACCTCGAAGTGGACGTGGTGGCCAAGTACGTCGAACGCATGCTGGGGGAGCGGGCCCCGCAAGCCGAGGCGGCCTCGTGAGCTGGTACGAGGCCGGGTTCCACGTCGCCGGGCAGAAGGTGCTGTGGACCGACCTGGCCGGGAACGCCTGCGCCCTCGGCACGGTCTGGCTGGCCACGCGGCGCACCGTCTGGACGTGGCCCGTGCAGCTGACCGGATCGGTGCTGCTGTTCGCCGCGTCCCTGAGCGCGCACGTCACCGGCAACGCGCTCAAGCAGGTGATGTTCGCCGTCCTTGCGGTCTACGGCTGGCACAAGTGGGCGCGCGGATCGCGTCAGGCCGACGGGCTGCTCGTCCGACCCGGCACCGGCCGCGAGCGCGCCGCGCTGCTGGCCGTTCTGGCGGCCGGGACGGCCGCGGTGGCACTGCTCCTGGAGCACTTCGACGCGTCCTGGGCGCCGTGGCCGGACGCCTACATCTTCGTGGGCAGCGCGGCCGCGACCTTCGCGCAGGGCCGCGCCCTGATCGACTTCTGGTGGATCTGGGTGGCGGTCGACCTGGTCGGCGTCCCGCTGGCCCTGCTGTCCGGCCTGTGGGTGACCGGCGCGGTGTACGGCGTCTTTTTGGTGCTGGTGTTGAACGGATACCGGGACTGGCGTCGTATCTGGCAGGCGCGAAGCGTGCATACCCCCCGACCCGAGGCGGTGGCCAAATGACGGAGACCGAGACCGTGACCGACACCGTGACCGACGGCCTGACCGACAGCGTGACCGACGGCCTGACCGACAGCCTGACCGACAGCGTGACCGGCGGCCTGACCGAGACCGTGACCGAGACGGTGACCGATACCGTGACCGAGACCGCGGCGGCGACCGCCGCCGACCTTCCGACCGACGCCACCGGCGCCGACGAGGGCGCCTTCGCCGACATCGAGGCCGCCGTGGCCGACATCGCGGCGGGCAGGCCCGTCATCGTGGTCGACGACGAGGACCGCGAGAACGAGGGCGACATCATCTTCGCCGCCGCGCTGGCCACCCCCGAGCTGCTGGCGTTCACCATCCGCCACACCAGCGGCGTGATCTGCGTGCCCATGCCCGGCGAGGACCTGGACCGGCTGCAGATCCCGCTGATGACCACGCAGAACGGCGAGGCCATGCGCACCGCGTTCACCGTCAGCGTGGACGCCGGCGACGGGATCGGCACCGGCATCTCCGCCGCCGACCGGGCCCGCACCATCCGGGTGCTGGCCGACCCCGCCGCCGGCCCGGACGACATCGTCCGGCCGGGGCACGTCTTCCCGCTGCGCTACCGGCCCGGCGGGGTGTTGCGCCGCCGCGGCCACACCGAGGCGGCCGTGGACCTGGCGCGGCTCGCCGGCCTGCCGCCCGTGGGCGTGCTGGCCGAGGTCGTCAACGACGACGGCACCATGGCCCGGCTGCCCGAGCTGCAGGTGTTCGCCAAGGAGCACGGGATCAAGCTGATCACCATCGACCGGCTCGCCGCCTACCGGCGCCGCACCGAGCCGCAGGTGAAGCGGGTCGTGGAGACCCGCCTGCCGAACCGGTTCGGGATGTGGCGGGCGGTCGGGTTCGCCAACGAGATCGACGGCGACGAGCACGTCGCGCTCGTCTACGGCGACCTGGGCGACGGCGAGGACGTGCTGGTGCGGGCGCACTCCGAATGCCTGACCGGCGACGTGCTGCACTCCGAGCGCTGCGACTGCGGCACCCAGCTGGACGCCGCCATGGAGCGCGTCGTCGCCGAGGGCCGCGGCGTCATCCTCTACCTGCGCGGGCACGAGGGCCGCGGCATCGGCCTGCTGGCCAAGCTGCGCGCCTACGCGCTGCAGGACGAGGGCGCCGACACCGTGGACGCCAACCTGGAGCTGGGGCTGCCCGCCGACGCCCGCGACTACTCCGACGCCGCGCACATGCTGCGCGATCTGGGCGTGCGGTCGGTGCGGGTGCTCACCAACAACCCGCGCAAGCTGGCCGGGCTGGACGGCTACGGCGTGCGGATCCTCGGCCGCGAGCCCCTGCCGGCCTTCGTCACCGAGCACAACCGCCGCTACCTGACGGCCAAGCGCGACCGCCTCGGCCACCGCATCGAGGGCCTGCCCGACCTGCCCGCGTCCGACGGCGCGTCCGGGGACGGCGCGGGCGCCGCGCCGCCGCGTGAGGAGGGATCATGAGCGGGACCGGCCGCCCCGAGGACACCGTCGTCGACGCGCGCGGCCTGACCCTGGGCGTGGTGTGCACGCGCTGGCATCCGCGGGTGACCGACCGCCTGCTGGAGCGGGCGCTGGCCGCGGCCAAGGCGTGCGGCGTGGCCGAGCCCGTGGTGGCGCGCGTCGCGGGGGCCCTGGAGATCCCCGTGGTCGCCCAACAGCTCGCCCGCGACCTGGACGCGGTCGTGTGCCTGGGCGCGGTGATCCGCGGCGAGACCGCCCACTTCGACTACGTGTGCGACTCGGTGACCGCCGGAGTGACGAGGGTCGCGCTGGATGAGTCGACACCGGTGGGCAACGGCATCCTGACGTGTGACACCATGGAACAGGCACTCGACCGCAGCGGGCTGCCGGGCAGCCGCGAAGACAAGGGATGGGAGGCGACTGTGGCCGCACTCGACACGGCACTGACCCTGCGAGCGCTGCGGCATCACGGTCACGCCGGGCATGGCGCGGAGCATCCGGGCTCCTGAGCGCCGTCCCGGTTCCGTCCGAATCCCGATCCTTCGAAAGGTTTGACCGTGCTGTCTCTCGTCCTGCCCAAGGGCTCCCTGGAAAAGGCGACCATGGAGCTGTTCGACGCGGCCGACCTCACCGTCCGCCGCGCCTCGGACCGCGACTACCGCGCCTCCATCGACGACCCGCGCATCGACCGGGTGCGGGTGCTGCGTCCGCAGGAGATCCCGACCTACCTCGAGCAGGGCCTGTTCGACCTCGGCATCACCGGCCGCGACTGGATCACCGAGACCGACGCGGACGTGGTGAGCCTCGGCCGGCTGCAGTACTCCAAGGCCACCGCGAACCCGGTCCGCGTGATCCTCGCGGTGCCGAACGACGCGCCCTGGCAGAAGGTCTCCGACCTTCCGGAGGGGGTGCGGATCTCCACCGAGTTCCCGGCGCTGACCCGCCGCTTCCTCGACAAGCACGGCGTCAAGGCCACGGTCGTGCCGTCCTACGGCGCCACCGAGGCCAAGGTGCCCGACATCGTGGACGCGATCGTCGACCTCACCGAGACCGGCTCGTCGCTGCGCAAGAACGGGCTGCGCATCCTGGACACCCTGCTGACCAGCTACACCGAGCTGGTCGCCAACCGGCAGTCCTACGAGGACCCCGACAAGCGCGCGGCGATGGAGGACATCGCCCTGCTGCTGCAGGGGGCGATCCGGGCCCGCGGCAACGTGCTGCTGAAGCTGAACGTCGCCAACGACAAGCTGCAGGCGGTGCTGGACATCATGCCGTCGATGTCCGCGCCGACGATCACCCCGCTGGCGGGCGGCGACCAGCACGCGGTGGAGAGCGTGGTCGCCAAGCGCGGCGTCAACACCCTGATCCCGGCGCTGAAGGCGGCCGGCGCCCGCGACATCCTCGAGATCCCGATCTCCAAGATTGTCGACTGACGTCCCGGCGCTTCCGGTGGTGTGGCGCCCGCGCACCACGCGGATCGTGGCCTACGCGATGGCGGGCGTGATCGTGCTCGGCATGGTCGCGCTCGCCGTCGTCGTGGCCCCGACGTTCCGGCTGTCCGACCGGGTCCTGCTGGTGCTGCTCGGGCTCGTCGTGGCGTGGATCCTGCACATGCTGGCCCGCTGCCGCGTGGTCGCCGACGAGTCGGGCCTCACCGTGGTCAACCCCTTCCGCACCCGCCGCCTGGCCTGGGCCGAGGTGGTGAACGTGACGATGAACGCCGGCGACCCCTGGCCCACGTTCGACCTGGCCGACGGCACCACCCTGAGCGCCATGGGCATCAACGCGACCGAGAAGGCCCGCGCCGCCCGCGACTTCGCCCAGCTGCGGGCCCTCGTCGCCGTCCACGGGGAGGCGCCCGACCCCCGGTGACCTCCGGCCCGCCTCCGTCCGGGGCTCCCCGACGCCCCGGATCGGCGCGAGGGCGGACGCCTGTCAGGCGGTGACGAGGGTGACGCCGCCGGCGGTGATGAGGGCCAGGGCCCAGATCTGGTCGAGGTTGAGCCAGGCGCGGCGCAGGACGGTCAGGCCCAGGAACTCGTAGACCGCGACGGCGACGGCGCCCGCGACGGCGAACATGGCCAGGGTGTGCACGCCGGTGACGAAGATCCCGGCGGACAGGGCGGCGCCGCCGCCGTGCAGGCCGTGGTCGTGGCCCTCCGGCGCGGGCATGCCGGTCAGGACGGGCAGCAGCATCAGGCCCGCGCCGTGCGCCGAGGACATCAGGAACGACCAGCACGCCAGCTGCCACAGGGACAGCCGCATGCCGACCCAGCGGAAGTGGCGCCGCGACAGCAGGCGCCACAGGCCGAAGCCGACCAGCACCGCCCCGCCGGCGACGGCGATCACCCGCGTGGTGGTCACCGAGCGGGTCAGCGCGACCAGCACGGCGACCACCCCGACGGAGGCGGCGTGCCCGGCGGCGATGGCGGGCAGCGACTGGAGCAGGCGCGCGCGGCTGCGCTCCTGCAGGCCGCGGGCGACCGCGAACAGCCAGCCCATCCCCGGGTTGAGCCCGTGGAAGGCGCCGAGCGCCACAAGCGCCGCCAGGGAGCCGTCGTCCATTCAAAGGTCCGTCACGGGTAGCAGTAGGAGTCGGAGGACGCGTCGCCGCCCTGCAGCCGGACCTGGTGGGGGCGCAGGCCGCGGAAGTCGTCGCCGTGCGGGAAGAACCGCTCGTCGAACGTGAAGCCGTCCGGGGCGGAGTCCAGCTTGGCCATCCAGGCGCCCACGCCGTCCGGGTAGAACTGGTCGTCCCAGGCCCCGTAGAGGGAGTTGGTGACGTAGACGCGGCGGCCGTCGCGGCTGACCTCCACCATCTGCGGGCCTCCGGCCAGCGGCAGGTCCGGCGCGGCCGGGTGCGGGGTGCGGTTCACGATGCCGCCGATGCGCACCGAGCCCGCCTCGACCGGGTGGAACGGGTCGCTCACGTCGTAGCGCTTGAGCTCGCCGGTGCCCCAGCACGACACGTACAGCCACGTGTCGTCCACGGACAGGTTGATGTCGGTGACCAGCGGCGGGACCGCGCCGAACGGCCGGATGACCGGCGGGAGCGCCTCCGGGTCGGCCGGCTCGGCGGGAATGGAGATCACCTTGCGGGCGGCCCAGGCGTCGCCGTCGCGGTGCCACAGCCACACCGACGCCGACAGGTCCTCGACGTTGACCACGACCCCGGCGAAGCCGTACAGCTTGGTCGGGTCGTGCGCGGGACGCAGCTCCAGCACCATCTGGTGCTCGTCGCCCAGGTCGACCTTCTGGACGTGGGTGCGCTTGCGCAGGTCCCAGAAGTGCAGGGCGTGGCCGTACTCGCGGCCGAGCAGCAGCTCCCCGACGACGCCGTCCTCCACCATGGACGGGGTGCCCCACTCGGAGCTGATCAGGACGTCGTGGGCGATGTGCCACCAGGCGTCGTAGGCCAGGTACTGCGGGCCGCGGTCGACCTCCCACCGGCCGAGCACCTCGAACGAGGTGTGGTCGAGCAGCGCGATCCCGCCGGGCCCGTCGCCGTCGGCGCCGCCCAGGGCGGTGAGGTAGAGGCCCTCGGGCCCGCAGTGGACGGTGTGCGGGCGGGAGTAGCCGGCGCGCTCGGCCAGCTCCTCCGGCTCGATGGTCTTGACGATGCCGGGCTTCTTCGGGTCGTCCTTGGTGTCCAGGACGTAGACGCGCGACGAGCGCAGCCCCGGGACGATCAGGTAGCGGCGTTCGACGTGCGGGTGCGGCGCGTAGGGGCACAGGGCGCTGCTGCACGCGTTCCAGCCGAAGTGGTGCAGTTCGTCGCCGGTGTTGGGCAGCTCCGTCCAGCCGACCACGGAGCCGTAGGAATCGGAACCGGGATCGACGTCCAGGACGGCGATGGCGTCGGGCTGGGCGGCCTTCCGGTCGAACGCGGCGACGTAGGCCAGCGTCTCAGGGGGCGCCTTCACCGCCTCCCTGGGCGAGGCGTAGAAGGTGGGATCCGGCTTCCACAAGGCCATGACAGGCTCCTACCCATCCGTCGGTGCGTGAGTCACATGGTGGGGGCGCGCGCGAAGGGCCGGGGTCAGGTCACCGTCACCGGATGCCGGACCACCGCGCCGAAGAGATAGCCGAGCGTGTTGTACGGGACGGTGGCGGGCTGCACGGCGCCCGTCTCGTCGGTGGCCCGCGCCAGCAGCTCGTAGCGGCCGGGGCCGGGAGGCCGCCAGGGCAGCTCCCAGCGCGTCCAGGCGCGCGCCAGGGACGGTCCGTGCAGGCGGGCGTCCCGCCAGGTGGCGCCGCCGTCCGTGCTGACCTCCACGCGGCGGATGCGTCCGTTGCCGGACCAGGAGCGGCCGTGCAGCACGTGGGCGCGGCCCCCGGCCAGGGCGGCGTCCCAGGCCAGTTCGAAGGCGCTCTTGACGTTCATGCGGGTGAGGGGCGGGCTGCCCTCCTCCGGGTAGTCGGGCCCGAACAGCCGGTAGTAGCGGGTGTTCCAGGGGGAGTACAGCGGCCGGTCGGCCACCTGGATGTCGCCGAGCCACTTGATGGAGGCGATGCCGGCCCAAGACGGGACCACCAGCCGCACCGGGAAGCCGTGGTCCGGGGGCAGGGGCTTGCCGTTCATCTCGTACGCCAGCAGGACGTCCTTGAGGGCCTTGGCGACGGGCAGGGGGCGGCGCACCCGGCCGAGGTTCTCGCCCCCGTCGATGTAGTCGGGGTCCAGGCCGCGCGGGAGGACGTCCACGGCGCGGCGGGTGAGCCCCGCGCGTTCCAGCACGGCGGCCAGGGGGACGCCGCGCCAGCGCGCGACGCCGATCGCGCCCAGCTTCCACGGGGTGCCGGACACCTGCTGCCCCTGCTGCGAGGCGAAGAAGCCGCGGCCGTTGCCCGTGCACTCGATGAACGCCGTGAGCGTCTCGGACCGCATGCCGAGCAGGTCCTCGTAGGTGAACTCGACGGGACGGTCCTCGGTGGGGGCGCCGTGCAGGCCGGTGCCCCACAGCTTCAGCCGCCAGGTGCGCGCGTCGATCAGCGGGGTGGACACGTGGTCGCGGACGAAGAACCGGTCGGTCGGGGTGAGCAGCCCCTGCCCGCGCATCGCCTCCCAGCGCGTCTCGGCGTTGGAGCCGTGGACGACGAACAGCTCGGGCGGAAGCGGCTTGACGATCGGTCCGGCCGCCGTCGGACGCGCGGAGGCGTGCGCGGCTCCGGGCAGGAGCGCGGACAGGACCGTTCCCAGGCCGAGGCCCGCCGCCCCCGCGCCGAGGCGGAACACCGACCGCCGGGAGAGCCGGCCCGCGGCCCGGGCCCGCCACTGCGCCGCGCGCACCCGCTCGTAGACCGCCTCGTCCGTCAGATCCGCGTCCGCGAGGTCGGGGTCCGGCAGATCCGCCCCGTTCGCGTTCGGCTGCGTGCCGTCAAGGTCCATAGCGGCGATGCTGCTGAACGAACGGGCATAAGTCAACTTTCCCTACTGGCTTTCATGGAATTATGTCGTGTCCGAATCGTCGGATCCTGACGGTGAGGGACGCGTGCGCTTGTGAGTAGCCTGGCAGCGTGTGGGACACCACGGCGGCGGAGGCCGGTTCGCCCGCCCAGCTGGCGGATCTTCTGGACCGGCAGGGCTACCTGTGCGACGAGGGCCTGGCCACCGCCTGCTTCCTGGCGCTGCGCATGCGGCGGCCGCTGTTCCTGGAGGGGGAGGCCGGGGTCGGCAAGACCGAGCTGGCCAAGACGCTCGCCAAGGTGCTGGACGCGCCGCTGATCCGGCTGCAGTGCTACGAAGGGCTCGACGCCGCCCAGGCCCTCTACGACTGGGACTTCCCGCGCCAGCTGCTGCACCTGCGGGCCGCCGAGGCCGCCGGGGTCACCGACGTGGCCCGGCTCGAGGGAGAGCTGTACGACCGGCGCTTCCTCGTCGCGCGGCCGCTGCTGCGGGCCTTGGAGACGGTTCCCAGCGTGCTGCTGGTCGACGAGATCGACCGGGCCGACGACGAGTTCGAGGCGTTCCTGCTGGAAGTGCTGAGCGACTTCACCATCTCGGTGCCGGAGCTCGGCACGATCCGCGCCGAGCGGCCGCCGGTCGTGGTGGTGACGTCCAACCGCACCCGCGAGGTGCACGACGCCCTCAAGCGCCGCTGCCTGTACCACTGGCTGGAGCATCCGTCCTACGACCGGGAGGTGGCGATCATCCGGCGCCGCCTGCCCGGCGCGTCGGAGCGGCTGGCCGGGCAGGTCGCCCGCGCCGCCCAGCGGCTGCGCGCCGAGGACCTGCTCAAACCGCCCGGCGTCGCCGAGACCCTCGACTGGACCGAGGCGCTGGTCGCGCTCGGCGCCCGCGACCTGGACCCGGACACGGCGGCGGTGACGCTCGGCACCGTCCTGAAGTACCGCGAGGACCAGGAGCGGGTGCGGGCCCGCGGCCTGGCCGCGCTGCTCGACGGCGGCGCGCCCTCCGGGAGGACGTGACGGCGATGGGCGCGGCGCGGGACGTCACCGACACGGTCGTGGGCTTCGCGCGCACGCTGCGCGCCGCGGGGGTCGGCGCCGACCCCGAACGGGTGCACGCCATGCTCGCCGCGCTCGACCACCTCGACGTCCTCAACCCCGCCGACGTGTACTGGGCGGGGCGGCTGACGCTGTGCGCCGATCCCGACGACCTGCCCCGCTACGACCGCTGTTTCGCCGCCTACTTCTCCGGGCGGACGGTGCGCCCCGGACGCCGCCCGCCGCCCGTGGTGGTCCACCGCGCCGCCGTCGCGCAGACCGCCCCCGCGTCCGACGCGGCGTCCGACGCCGAGCGCCCGCCGGACACCGCCCTGGCCGCCGCCAGCGACACGGAGGTGCTGCGGCACCGCGACGTGGCCCGGCTCGGCCCCGCCGAACGCGCCCAGATCAACCGGCTGATCGCGCTGCTGGACGCCGCGTCCGCGCCGCGCCGGTCCCGCCGGTTCGCGCCCGCGCCCGCCGGGCGGCTCGACCCGGCCCGCACCGTCCGCGAGATCCTGCGCCGCGGCGGGGAGGTGTCGCTGCTGCGGCGCCGCGCCCACCGCACCCGGCCGCGCCGCGTGGTGCTGCTGGTGGACGTCAGCGGGTCGATGAGCCCGTACGCCGACGCGCTGCTGCGGTTCGCGCACGCCGCGGCCCGCTCCGGCGGCCGGTCGGTGGAGGTGTTCAGCGTCGGGACGCGCCTGACGCGCCTCACCCGGGAGCTGCGGCACCGCGACCCGGACGCGGCGATGGCGGCGGTGTCGGCGGCGATCCCCGACTGGAGCGGCGGCACCCGGCTCGGCGAGGAGCTCAAGGAGTTCCTCGACCGCTTCGGACAGCGCGGCATGGCGCGCGGGGCCGTGGTCGTCATCGCCTCCGACGGCTGGGAGCGCGGCGACGCGACGCTGCTCGGCGAGCAGATGCGCAGGCTGTCGCGGCTGGCGCACCGCGTCGTGTGGGCCAATCCGCACAAGGCCCGCCCCGGGTACGAACCCCTCACGGCGGGCATGGCGGCGGCGCTGCCGTACGTCGACGACTTCACCTCCGGCCACAGCCTCGGCGCGCTGGAGGAGCTCGCCCGCCTGGTCGGGACGTCCGGCAGACGGAACAGGGGAGGCGCCCATGCGTGACGTGCTCGACGACATCGCGACCTGGTACGCGGCAGGGGAGAGGTTCGGGCTGGCGACCGTGGTCAACACCTTCCGCAGCGCGCCCCGCCCGCCCGGCGCGGCCATGGCGGTGTCCTCCTCGGGCGAGGTGGTCGGCAGCGTGTCGGGCGGGTGCGTCGAGGCCGCGGTGTACGACCTGGCGCAGTCGGTGATCGCGTCCGGGGAGCCGGTCGTGCAGCGGTACGGGGTGAGCGACGACGACGCGTTCGCCGTCGGCCTGACCTGCGGCGGGATCCTGGACGTGCTGGTCGAGCCGGTCGACCCGGCCGGCTACCCCGAGTTCGGCGAGGTCGCCGCCTCCATCCGGGCGCGCGAACCGGTGGCGGTCGCCACCGTGGTCGGCGGCCCGGGACGGATCGGCGCCCGCCGGGTGATCTGGCCGGACCGCGCGTCCGGCAGCCTGGCGCCCGGCGCGCCGCACGCGGCCCGGCTCGACGCCGCGGTGGACGACGACGCGCGCGGCATGCTCGCCCAGGGCCGGACCGGGCAGCGCCGCTACGGGCCCGAGGGGCAGCGGCGCGGGGACGAGCTGGCGGTGTTCGTGCAGGCGTTCGCCCCGCCGCCGCGCCTGCTGGTCTTCGGGGCGATCGACTTCGCCGCCGCCGTCGCCCGCATCGGCAAGTTCCTCGGCTACCACGTGACCGTCTGCGACGCCCGGCCCGTGTTCGCCACGCCCAAGCGCTTCCCCGAGGCCGACGAGGTCGTGGTGAAGTGGCCGCACAAGTACCTGGACGAGATCGAGGTCGACGAGCGCACCGCGATCTGCGTGCTCACCCACGACCCCAAGTTCGACGTGCCGCTGCTGGAGATCGCCCTGCGCACCCCGGCCGGGTACGTGGGCGCCATGGGCTCCCGCCGCACCCACGAGGACCGGGCCGAGCGCCTGCGCGAGGCCGGGCTCACCGACGCCGAGCTGGCCCGGCTGCGCTCGCCCATCGGCCTGGACCTGGGCGCCCGCACCCCCGAGGAGACCGCCGTGTCGATCGCCGCCGAGCTGATCCAGCTCCGGTGGGGCGGGTCGGGCCGTCCGCTCAGCGCCACCACCGGCCGCATCCACGGCGAGAGCGGCTGATGGCGCCCCGCCGCGGCCGTCCCGCCGGGCTGCTGCTGGCGGCCGGGGCGGGCACCCGGCTCGGCCGGCCGAAGGCGCTGCTGGAGCTGGACGGCGAACGCCTCGTCGACCGGGGCGTGCGGGCGCTGCGCGAGGGCGGCTGCGCCCCGGTGGTCGTGGTGACCGGGGCGGCCTCCGTCGAGGCGGTCGGCGCGGTCGTCGTGCCGAACCCCGCCTGGCGCACCGGCATGGGGTCGTCGCTGCGCGCCGGGCTCGCGGCGCTGCCGCCGGACGCGCCCGCCGTCGTCATCGCCCTGGTCGACCAGCCGCGCGTCGGCGCCGCCGCCGTGCGCCGCCTGGTCGAGGCGCACCGGGGCGGCGCCCGCGTCGCCGTCGCCGCGTACGGCGGGGCGCCGCGCAACCCCGTGCTCATCGCCCGCGAGCACTTCGCGGACGTCGCCGCGGCCGCCGTCGGGGACGTGGGCGCCCGCGCGTTCCTGCGGGCCCGCCCCGAGCTGGTGACGCTCGTCCCCTGCGACGACGTCGCCGCCCCCGATGACATCGACACCCCGGAGGACCTCGCCGCCTTCACGCGCCCTCCGAAAAATTGCCGCTAGCGCCCGCGGATGCCCGTTCCGTTCATCACGTTGACCGCGGCCGGGCGTCTCGGGAGCGGCACGCACCGCACAGGCCGCTGCTCTGACTTACTCCGCCGGGTCGGGCAGGACGCTCTCGTCCAGGGCGCCGCAGTCGACGGCGCGGCGCAGCCGCGCGGTCAGCGCCTTGATGGTGGCGGGCTCGTCGAGGACGCCGCCGCCCTCGCCCGCGGCCTTCTCGTGCCAGGCCCGGACGCGGTCGATCACCTCGTCCACACCGGACAGGTGGAAGGCGTACACGGCGGCGTAGCGGCTCGGCAGGTGCGCCGGGTGCAGGTCCCAGCCCTGGTAGAAGCCGTGCCGCAGGGAGTGCCGGACGTGCGCGGCGTGCACCGCCCAGGTGCGGCCGACCTCCTCGGGGCCGTCGTCGCGCGGGACGACGTTGGTGGAGCCGTCCGACAGCCGCACGCCGGTGCCGGCGAGCGACACCTGCATGACGTGCCGGGCGAAGTCGCAGGCGGGGTGGTCGAGGCGCTGCTCGTCGGGCGGCAGCCCGCACGCGGCGGTGTAGTCGAACACCCCGAAGTGCGCGGCGGTGAGGCGCCCGGCCGCGGCGTCGACGACGGCGCGCAGCCCGACCCGGCCCTCGTGGTCGATGATCGCCTCGGTGGTCTCCACCTGGACCTCGAACCGCAGGATGCCGGCGGGCAGGCCGAGCGCCGCCTCCAGCCGCTCCAGGTACTCCGCGAAGATCGCCACATGCTCGGCCATCACCACCTTGGGGAAGGTGATGGTGAACCCGCCGGGCAGCCGCCCGAGGCGGTCGCGCAGCGCGGTCAGGAAGCCGTCCAGGGTCCGCATCGCGCGCACGTGGCCGCCGTCGGCGAACGACTTGACGCGCAGGCCCCAGTAGTGGGGCAGGGCCCGGTCCTGGTAGGCGGCGGCGACGGCCTCGACGACCTGGGCGATGTGGGCGTCCTCCTCGGCGTCGTCGCGCACCCCGTAGCCGTCCTCGAAGTCCACGCGCACGTCCTCGACGGGCTCGGCGGCCAGCTTGGCCGCCACCCGCTCGCGGACCGCGCCGGCGATCTGCGGGTCGACGCCGAACGCGGCGGCGAACGCGTCGGCGCCCGGCGCGTGGGCGTTGAGCAGCCGCAGCGCCTCGGCGCCGAAGTCTGCGGGCGTGGACGCGGAGAACCGGTCGGCGGGCACGTAGACGGTGTGCACGGGTTGGCGGCCGGCGGCCGGGCCGGGGAAGCGCCGGTCGTGCTCGGCGCGCACGGCGTCGACGCGGGCGGACAGATCGTCGATCGAGGCAACGCTGAGGTTCACCACGCCATGATCTCCCAAGATCACCCGAATTGGGCAGCGGCGGCGCGCCGATCGGCGCCGCGGTCACGCCGGTTCCGGACGGACGGCGTCGGCCAGGGCCCGCAGGGCGTCGGCGAAGACCTCGGCGGGCGGGGACACCAGCCCCGCGCCGACCTGCCCGACGCCCGGCTCCCGCCCGGCGATCCCCGTGTCGATCACCGGGAGGACGCCCGTGCGCACCACGCGCGTCACGTCCACGCCCGCCGGGGTGCCGCGGAACGACAGCAGCGGGATCTGCAGCACCGGATGCTCGGCCAGGCAGATCTCGTACATCCGGCGGGTGGCGGCCAGGGCGTCCGGCACCTCGCCGCCGACGAACCGCACGATCGCCGGCGCGGCGGCCAGCGCGAACCCGCCCATCCCCGCGGTCTCGGTGATCGCCGAGTCGCCGATGTCGGGGTTGGCGTCCTGCGGTCCGTAGGACCCGAGGTACAGCCCGTCCGGCACCTGCGCGGGCCCGGTGAACCACCGGTCGCCCGTCCCCGACACCTGGATGCCGAAGTCGGTGCCGTTGCGGGCCATCGCCACCACCAGCGTGGACCCGGGGACGCCGCGGGCGGCGTCGGCGGCGGCCTTGGCGGCGGCCATGGCCGCGTTCAGGAAGAAGTGGTCGTTGCCCGCGATGAACCGGAACACCTCGGCGACCTGCTCGCGGGGCGCGTCGGCGGCGACCAGGTCGGCGCCCAGCTCCCGCACCAGCAGGGACGTGGCGGCCCGGTTGCGGTTGTGCAGCTCGTCGCCCATCTGCAGGGCCTGCGCGATCAGCCCGATCAGGTCGATCGGACCGTGCCGCCGCACCGCGTCCCGCAGCAGCGGGCCGAGGACCGCGCCCATCCAGCGCAGCCGCTCCAGCACCTCGGGCCCGTACGCGCCGTACCGCAGCACCTTGCCGAGGCCCTCGTTCAGCGAGCAGTACGCCGAGCCGCCGTGCTCGGCGTCCTCCACCACCAGCATCCACATCGACGGGCTGACCACGCCCGCCATCGGCCCGACGGTGCGATGGTGGTGGCACGGCTCCAGCACCGCCGCGCCCCGCGCGAGCGCCCGCTCGGCCTCCTCGGGCGTCTCGGCCAGCCCTTCCAGCAGCATGGCGCCCATCAGAGCGCCCCGCATGGGGCCGGACGCGCGCTCCCACTCCAGAGGCGGCCCGGCGTGCAGGAACGCGCCCGGCTCCAAGCCCAGCACCTCGGACGCCGGACGCACGTCCACCAGGTGCGGCCGGGCCGACAGCATGCGTCCGACGGCGCGCTCGTTGGCCGCGGCCCGGCGCGGGTCGCCGAGCACGGTGTTCAGCGCGGCCAGCGACTCCTCCGGCGGGGGACGCCAGTCGACCGTCTCCACGGGCACCGCCTGCTGAGCCAGCGCCTCGGCCAGCACGCCGACGCCCGCGGCGACGACGCGCGGCTCGCGGGTCAGCAGTCCGCCCAGCCGGGGCCGCGCCTCACTCATCCGGGACTCCTTCCACGGAACCTCGCAGCAGGCGGACGGCGCACCGGGCGGCCTCGGCGTTGGAGGCGAACACCGACGCGCCGGCCTCCCGCAGCGCCGCGGCCTGCCGGTCGCGGTCCTGCGGGTCGCCGGCCGTGCCGCACAGCGAGACCACCACGGCCAGGTCGCCGTCCGGGCCGCCGCGCCGCTCGCGGGCCGCCGCGATCGCCGGGGCCAGCGCGGCGGCCGGGTCGGGCTCGGCGCCGTGCCCGAGCACCGCGTCCAGCAGCAGCACCCCGCAGGCCGGGTCGGCGGCGTGCTCGGCCAGGGCCGCCAGCCGCAGCGTCGGGTCGATCATCGGGTGGGGGCGGCCGCGGGTGTAGGCGTCGTCGCCGAAGTCCACCAGCGTGTGCCCGCCGTCCCCGAGGGACGCGCGGACGATCGCGTCGGCCTCGTCCCGCAGCGTGCCGCCGACGAACAGGCCGCGCAGCTCGCGGCCGGGCGGCACCGTCGGCTGCGGGGCGGGCCAGCGCGGCCAGCGCGGCACCGGGCGGCCGAGGGTGGCGAGGGCGCGCTCCACCGCGGCCGTCAGGTCGTCCTCGCCGGGGGCCGGCAGCGCGAACACCACGGGGGTGTCCAGGCGGCGCGCCGCCTCGCGGATCAACCCGGCCACGCGGGGCGCGGGCGGCTTGGACACCATGATGATCAGCTCGGTGGCCGGGTCGTCGTCCAGCGCGGCCAGCGCCGCCAGCGCCGAGCGCCCGCTGACCTCCAGCGACAGGTCGCGCCCGCCCACGCCCAGCACGTGGCTGACGCCGACGTCCGCGGCGTCCAGCAGGCACATCACCTGCTGGGCGCCGGTGCCGGACGCGGCGACCACGCCGACCGGGCCGGGCCGCACCGCGTTGGCGAACCCCAGGCCGACGCCGCCGATCACGGCGGTGCCGCAGTCGGGGCCCATGACGATCAGCCCGCGCCGGGCCGCGGCGTCCTTCAGCGCGATCTCCTGCTCGACGGGCACGTTGTCGCTGAACACCATGACGTTGAGCCCGGCGTCCAGGGCGTCCATGGCCTCGGCGAACACCTGCGGCCCGGGGATCGACAGCAGCGCCACGTCGGCGCCGATCCGCCGCGCCGCCGCCGCGGTCGTCCGCGCGGGCTCCTCGCCGTCGGCCGGGGCCGCGGCGGTCGCCGGGCGGCGCAGCAGCTCCTCCAGCGCCCGCCGCGCGCCGTCCAGGGCCTGCGCGGGGGCGCCGTCGGCGGCGCGGACGGCCACCACCAGGTCGCCGGGCCCGGCGTCGGCGGGGACGTCGAAGCCCATCCGGCGCAGCATCTCGAGGTTGAGGTCGGTGCCCATGGCGGCCATCGCCTCGGCCACGTCCGGCCGTTCGGCCAGTGCGCGGCTCACCCGCATCAGCGTCACCGAGTCGTGGTAGACGCCGCGCCGCACCTCGACCCAGACGCCGTCCGTCGTGCCCATCGTGGTGCCCCCGATCGCGCCGCCTTCCGTCATGCAGTGGCCCTCTGGCATGCAGTGGCCCTCTGGGCGGCCGCCGCCGATCCGGCCAGGGCCAGCGCGGCGCGGCAGCCCGCCCGCACCCCCCAGGCGAGGTCGGCGCCGGAGGTGTGCCCGGTCGCCAGCAGGCGCCGCACCGCCGGACGGGGCGCCTCGAGCCCCGCCACGGCGCGCAGCACCGCCGCCACCTCCGCTCCGGCGTACCCGGACGCGGCGCAGTGCAGCAGGGTCGCGGCCACCGCCGTGGTGCGGGTGGTGGCGTCGGCGGTGACCGCGGCGCCGAGCCAGTCGGCCAGCCACACCGCCCGCTCGCCGTCCCGCAGGGCGCCGCCGACCAGCCGCAGCGCCACCAGCAGTCCGGACAGGACGTCGTCCCCGCTGGGCGTCAGCCCCGGGCCGAGGCCCACGATGCGCTCGGCGGCCTCGACGGCCCCGGCCAGGTCGCCCGCGGCGCAGGCGGCGGCCAGGGCCTCGGGATCGGGATGCCCGGCCAGACCGCAGGCCGCGGCGGCGTCCACCTCGTCGAGGGCGTCCTCCACCCCGCGCAGGCCGCGCGCCGCGGCGGCCGCGCCGAGCGGGCCGAGCGCGGGCCTCGGGTTCCACCAGCGGCGCGCCCGCACGCACAATCCCTCGGTCTCGACCAGGCCGTCGCCGACCCAGCCCTCGGCGCCCTCCCGCACGGCGCGGAAGGGGCGTTCGCGGCGGGTCGCGGCCAGCACCAGGGCGTTGGGCAGCCGGACGGCGTCCGAGCACACCAGTGCGAGCACGCGGGGTTCGCGGGCGCGGGACTCGTCACGGGACTCGGCGCGAGGGTCGCCCCGCATCTCCAGGTAGACGGCGGACGGGAAGGCGGCGATCACCCGGGCCGGGCGGCGCGGGGCTTCGAGCAAGGGGCGCAGGGGGATCCCCGCGGCGCCGGCGGCCGGGGGTCGCCCGGCGGGGGCGCGCAGCGGGATCGGGTCACGCAGAACGATGGTCACGGATCCTCCCGAGGCCGGTGCCGCCGGGCGTGTGTCGCAGGCGGACGGTAGGGCCCGACCTCACGCAGGAACGTAGACCGGTCCCGCCGCCGGACGTATGGAGAATCCTGCCAAGGATGGTTGTCATCCTTCGTGTTTGTTGTCAGGGTTGATCGCGTACCGGTAGCGACCGAGGCGTCTCATGCGATGAATGCAGCAAAAGCGAGGTGACCGTTCCCTTGAGCGAGCTTTGGTGAGCACCTCATGCAGACAGCCTCGACCCGCCGGGCCCGCCCGCACGGCTTCGGCGGCCTTCGGGCTGCCCTGCGTGCGCACGTCGGGCCGCCGCCCGGGCGGCCGCGGGGCCGGGCGGGCGATCGCGCGAGACGAGCGCGGCCTTGCGCCGACCCGGCCGGGAGAGTCGGCAGGTGCGTCACCGCCGGGCCGCGAATGCGATGCCCCGTCCCGGGGGGACCCGACCCCGGGGCCGCCGGGCCGGCCCTCACCCGGGCCGCGCCCGTAGATATCTCGGCGCCGGAGACCCTCGGCGCCAATCCACGGTTGGGAGCGAAGTGATGTCACTGAATGCGGACCCGGGCCCGCCCGCGCTGCGCCTGGCGAGCACCGGCACGCTGACCTACGGACTGCCCGTCAGCGAGGTGCTGGGCGTGTCCACCCTCGCCGGGGCCCGGCTCATCGGGGGACGCTCAGGCCTGGACCGGATCGTGCAGCGGCTCAACGTCATGGAGGTGCCCGACATCCTGGCGTGGGTCAAGCCCAACGAGCTGCTGCTGACCACCGGGTACCCGCTGCGCAACACCCCGCAGTCGCTGGACAACCTGGTCGCCGATCTCGACGAGCGCGGCCTGGCCGCGCTGGCGATCAAACTGGGCCGGTATCTGGACTCGCTGCCGGCCGAGATGATCGAGCAGGCGGACCGGCGCGGGTTCCCGCTCATCCTGCTGCCCGACGACGTGGGCTTCGACGACATCCTCAACCAGGTGCTCACCGACATCCTCAACCGGCAGGCCGCCGTGCTGGCCCGCACCGAGGAGGTGCACCGGGCGCTGGTGCAGATCGTGCTGTGCGGCGGCGGCCTGCAGGAGGTCGTGGACGAGGTCGCCTCGCTGCTGGACGTCGCCGTGGTGGTGCTGGACTCCGACCAGCGGGTGCTGGCGGGCGCCGGACCCGACGAGCACATCCAGGCGATGCGGGCCTTCGACGTGCTGTCGGGGCGTCCCGGGGTGTGCGCCAACGGCGGCGGCGACCACCTGGTGGTGCCCGTGGTGGCCGGAGGCTTCGACCACGGCCGCATCATCGCCTACAGCCCCGCGGGCACGCTGCGCGAGGCCGACCTGGGCATCCTGGAGCGGGCCGCCACGGTGGCGGCGCTGGTGGTGACCAAGCAGCAGGCCGTCGCGGCCGTGGAGAGCAAGTACCGCGCCGACTACCTGCGCGACATCCTGTCCGGCCGGGCCGGCGACGACGACCGCGTGATCGCGCACTGCGCCGGCTTCGGCTGGGACCTGGACCGGCCCGTGATGGTGGTCGTCGCCGAACTGGACGGGCGCTCCCGCCCGGCGGACGGCCAGAGCGCCCTGAACGGGCACGGCGCGGAGCCGCGGGGCGGCCGCGGCGCCGAGGAGCGGGTCGCGCAGGAGCGGCTGGCCTCCGCGTGGAGCACCGCGGTGCGGCGGCACGACCGCGGAGCCGCCGTCGCCAGCTTCGCCCACGAGGTCGTCGCGGTCGTGGGGGCGGGCGAGGGAGACGAGACGGCGCTGTCCAGTGGACCGGTCCAGGCGATGCTCAAGGAGGCCTCCGCGATCTTCGCCGAGCACCTGTCGTCGCGGCGGACGTTCTCCACCGGGATCAGCCGCACGGTCCGTTCGCCGTCCGCGCTGCCCGAGGCGTACGAGCAGGCGGTCAAGGCGGTGCGGGTCGGCCGGCAGCTGCACGGCGACGGCGCCCGCGCCCACTTCGACCAGCTCGGCGTCTACCGGCTGCTCAGCCTCGTGTCCGACCCGCAGGAGCTGCACGCCTTCGTCCGGGAGACCCTCGGAGAGCTGGCCGGCGACGACGAGCCCGAGCTGGTCGACCTGCGCCGCACCCTCCAGGTGCTGCTGGAGACCAACCTCAACGTCGCCGAGACGGCCCGGCGCCTGCACTTCCACTACAACACCCTGCGCTACCGCATCGGGAAGCTGGAACGGATGCTGGGACCCTTCACCGAGGACGCCCACCTGCGCCTCAACCTCACCCTGGCCCTGCACGTCCTGCGCATGCGCGGCATCTGACCCGTCCCCGCCCCACCGACCCGACTCCCCGTACCCCGCCGACCCTGCCGACCCCGCCGACCCCGCCGACTTTGCCGACCCCCGCCGATCCTCGACTCCCATCCCCCGGCGACCCATGCCGTCCTCGCCGCAACGCGCCCGGGCGCGTCGTCGCGCGCCCGGATGCGCAACGTATTGGTGATGCGTAACGCAATGGTGACGTAGGCCACATTCCCCACCCAACAGCGAGTTGCGGCTTTGGCAGATGTCGCCGATGCTCACCCCAGCCTGCGGATCTAGTTTGCCCGCAAGGCTGAAAGAGGCCGTGAAGCAGGGAAAAGAGCCGTAGACAAGGGCGGCCCGAGGGAGGACGGGGATGGCCATCGGCTGGAAAGTGCACGGCGACGGCGGGACGCCGCCGCCCGGTGAGGTCGTCGCCCCCGACGAGCGGCTGTCATGGCCGCGCACGGTGGGCATCGGGGCCCAGCACGTCGTGGCGATGTTCGGCGCGACGTTCGTGTTCCCCCTGGTGATGGGGCTGGACCCGAACCTCGCGGTGATGATGTCGGGCGTCGCCACCATCCTGTTCCTACTGATCGTCCAGGGGAAGGTGCCCAGCTACCTGGGCACCAGCGCCTCGTTCGTGGGCGGCGTGTTCGCCATCCGCGCCGGCGTCGACGACGCCCAGACCGACGCCTGGGTCACCGGCGCGATCCTGGTCGCCGGGGCCGTGCTCGCCGTGTGCGGCCTGCTCATCCACCTGCTCGGCCAGCGGATCATCCACCAGGTGTTCCCGCCCGTCGTGACCGGCGCGGTGGTCATGCTCATCGGGTTCGGCCTGGCGTTCGTGGTGGCCGACACGTACTGGCCGCAGGACCACTGGGTCGCGCTGATCACCATGGCCTTCGTGTTCCTGGTCATGGTGGTGTTCCGCGGGTTCATCGGCCGGATCGCGGTGCTCGTGGGGCTGGTCTTCGGGTACGCGCTGTCCTGGGTGCTGGACCGCACCGCCGGACCGATCACCTCCGTGCTGCCGGGGCAGAACCTGCGCGACGCCGCGGGCCAGTCCTGCACGGCGGAGGGCCCGTACTGCGTGGCGACCGCGTTCCCGCACGACCGGGTGAGCTTCGACGGCGTCCGCGAGGCCGACTGGTTCGGGCTGCCGGACATGCACGCCCCCGACTTCAAGATGTCGGCGATCCTGCTGGTGCTGCCCGCCGTCATCGCGCTGATCGCCGAGAACACCGGGCACGTCAAGGCGGTGGGGGAGATGACCCGCACCGACCTGGACCCGCTGATCGGCCGGGCGGTGTTCGCCGACGGCGCCGCCACCGTGGTCACCAGCGCGGTGGGCGGCTCGCCGACCACCACCTACGCCGAGAACATCGGCGTCATGGCCGCGACCCGGATCTACTCGACCGCGGCGTACTACGTCGCGGCGATCATCGCGATCCTGTTCGGGCTGTGCCCCAAGTTCGGCGCGCTGGTGGCCGCCACGCCCGGCGGGGTGCTCGGCGGCGTCACGGTGATCCTCTACGGGATGATCGGCCTGCTCGGCGCCAAGATCTGGATCGAGAACCGGGTGGACTTCGCCGACCCGGTCAACATGGTGCCGGTCGGCGCGGGCATCATCCTGGCGCTCGGCCCGGTGGTGCACGAGATCAACGACGACTTCAAGCTGGAGGGCATCGCGTTCGGCACGATCGTCGTGCTGGTCGGCTACCACCTGCTGCGCTTCATCTCCGGCCGCCTCGGCGGACCCGCCGCCGCGGCGCCGGCGGGCGGCGCGGCCGACCGGCCCGCCCCGTCCG
>NZ_BCQU01000092.1:0-25790 GCF_001552235.1 Actinomadura rubrobrunea NBRC 15275
CCCGCCGCGACCGCATCCCGCTGCTGCTGGACAACCTCGACGGGTTCTTCGGCCTGCTGGCGCAGGTCATCCGCGTGCCCGGCCCCCAGGGCGTCATGCTCGCGCAGGTGGTCGACACGCTGCCGCTGGACCTGTGCCAGACGTTCGTCGACCTGTGCCCCACGACGCCGACGCGCACGGCGTTCGACCAGCCGGTGACGACGGTGGTGCGGCGGTGAGCGGGCTGCGCGCCGTCGTCCTGCGCGGCCTCGGCATCGGGCGGCGCGGCGCGGGCGGCAGGTCCCGGCGCGGCCGCGGCCCCGCGCCGGGCGTCACGCTGAAGTTCGCCGTGTTCGCCGCGCTGACGCTGCTGCTGACGTTCGTCATCGGCCAGCAGATCCTCGGCACCAGTCTGCGCCCCCGATACCACCTGACCGCGGTGTTCGACGACGTCACCGGGCTGCTGGAGGGCGACACGGTGAAGATCGCGGGCGCCCCGGTGGGGCGGGTCGACGACATCGCGGTGCGCGACGGCAAGGCCGTGGTGCGCATGGCGATCGACGACGACGTGCGCATCCCCGCCGACTCCACCGCCGCGATCCGCTGGCGCAACGTCGCGGGGCAGCGCGTGGTCTACCTGGAGCCGGGCCGCAGCCGGGCCCGGCTGGGCGACGGCGCGCGGGTGCCGCACACCCGCTCGGTCGTCGACCTCGGCGAGATCGTCAACAGCCTGGGCCCGCTGACCCGCAACCTCGACCCCGCCCAGCTCAACAAGATCCTTTTCGCGCTGGCGCAGGCGCTGGACGGCAACGCGCGGAACGTCGAGCTGATGGTCGACAACCTGGACGCGCTGCTGCGCACGCTGTCGGCGCGCCGCCGGACGATCGAACGGATGATCGACGACTACGAGACCGTCTCCGCCGCCGTCGCCGCCCGCGACCGGCAGATCGCCGCGAGCGTCGACCACCTCAAGGAGCTCACCGAGGTCTTCGCGGGCAACCACCGGCTGCTGGAGGACGCCCTCGTCCAGGTCTCCGGCGTCACCGCCGACCTCGACCGGGTGCTCGGCGGCGACAACGCCCAGCTGTCGCGGATCATCCGCAACCTCGGGGTGTTCGCCGACACCTTCCGGGAGAACGTCGACCAGCTCGAGCGGATGGTCCAGCAGCTGCCGCTGACCATGCGGCAGCTGTTCGCCGCCGTCAACGGCGGCCGCTACATGCGCACCAACGCGCTGTGCCTCAACGTCGTCCAGGGGCCGTGCCCGTTCCCGATGCAGCTGCCCGGAGCGCAGGGCTCGGGCGGGGCGTCCAACGGCCCCACCAAAGAGGACCTCGAACGGCTGAAACGCATTCTGCGGGGTGAGCGCTGATGGCGTGGAAATCCCTGCGCGACGTCAACCACCGGATCGTGGCGGTCGTGACGCTGACGGCGCTGACGGCGGGCTGCGTGTTCGCCTTCGCCGTCGGGCAGCTCCACCTGTTCGACCGCGGCTACACCATGAGCGGCGTGTTCGCCGACACCGGCGGGCTGAAACCCGGCCACGACGTGCGGCTCGCGGGCGTCAAGGTCGGACGCGTCACCTCGGTGGAACCCGACTTCGACCAGGGCCACGTCATCATCACCTGGCACGTCGACGCCGGCATCGACCTCGGCGCGCAGACCCACGCCGACGTGCAGACCACCACCCTGCTGGGCGGCCGCTACCTGCGCCTGTCCGGCCCGGTCACCGAGCCGACGATGGCCGAGCTGCCCGAGGCGCGGCGGCGCATCCCGCTGGAGCGCACCAGCGTGCCGTTCACCGTCCCGGACGCCATCGAGGGCGCGCAGAACATCGTCGGCCGCCTCGACCGGCGCAGCATCGACCGGCTGCTGGAGGAGATCAGCAAGATCGAGTCGCCGGACGCGGCGAAGCTGCGCCGGATGCTCGTCAACGTGCAGGAGCTGGCGCGCACCCTCAACGACTCCTGGCCCGAGGTGCGCCGGCTCATCGACCACAGCCGGCGGCTCACCGGCACGCTGGCCGCCAAGGACGCCCAGCTCCGAGAGATCATCGACGCCGGCCGGGTGCTGCTCCAGGCGCTGGTGCGGCGGCGCGACGAGCTGGCGGCGACCATCGGGCGGGGCAGCCGCACCGTCCGCACCCTGTCCGACGTCATCGAGCGCAACCAGCGGGAGATCAACGCCCTGCTGGACGACCTGCACCTGCTGACCACCCGGCTGGCGCCCAACATGGACGCCCTCAACACCGACTTCGCGCTGATCGGCCCGACGCTGCTGCAGGTGGCGGGCGTCAAGGGCAACGGCGACTGGATCGAGGGCGTGCTCACCGGCCTCGGCCCGCTGCAGCCGCCCGGCCCCGTCTCCACGCGGCGGCCGCCCGCCGGGGCGAAGGGCGCCGCCACCGGACGGGAAGGGGGCGACTAGATGCGACGACCGGCGTCCGCCGCCCTGCGCCGCGCCGTGCTGGCGGGACTGTGCCTGACGCTGACGGCGGCCCTGGGCGGTTGCTCGATCGTCCAGCGGCAGTCCGCCGGGCAGCGGACGATGACGGCCTACTTCCCCAAGGCCCGCTCCTTCTACAAGGAGTCCAAGGTCAAGATCATGGGCGCGGACGTGGGCCTGGTGGACCGGGTCGAGCCCCAGGGCGACCGCGTCAAGGTCACCTTCCACCTGCGCCGCGACATCCGGCTGCCGCGCGGCGTGCGGGCGTCGATCGTCCCGCTGAACCTGGTGGGCGAGCGCAACCTGATCCTGCACCCGCCGTGGAAGCCCGGCCAGCCGGTCGAGACCGGCAACGTGATCCCGATCGAGCGCACGCACGTGCCCGTCGAGGTCGACGACGCGCTCACCTCGTTCACCGACCTCGCCACCGCGCTGGACCCCACCAAGACCCGCACCGCGCTCGACCGCGCCGCCCGCTCCTTCGAGGGCAACGGACGTCTGTTCAACGCCACGCTCGAGCAGAGCGCCCGCCTGGTGGAGAACGTCGCCGGGCAGGACCGCGAGCTGATCGAGGTCGCGCGGAACCTCGACCGCCTGGCCGGGGTGGTGCGCGGCCGCGAGCAGGTGCTCGGCCAGATGATCCACGACTTCGCCGAGGCCGCCCGGGTGCTCAGCGCCGAACGCGGCGAGCTGAAGGAGCTGATCCGCGGCATCCTGGACCTGGCCGACCACAGCGCCGAGCTGCTGGACGAGTACAAGGGGCGGCTGCCGTACGACCTGGCCGTGCTCACCCGCACGGCGCTGATGCTCAAAGGCAACTCCCGGCAGGTCGCGCAGCTCATCGACGCGCTCCCCGGAATCAACGAGGCGCTGATCGGCGGCTACAGCCCCACGACCAAGTCGCTGCAGATCCGTTTCGCCACCGACGCGTTCCTTCGCACGTGGCTGAAAGGGCTGCTGAACGACGACGACGTCGCGTGCCCGCTGCCGCCTCCGAACTCCAACTGCCCCTGGCAGAACGGGACGGACGGCGCTCGGCGCGACGGCGCCCCGCGGGGAGGTGGCGGATGAGCACCGGGAGGCGGACCGCGCTCGAGCTGTTCGCCGGGCGGCGAAGGGCGCCGGGCGCGTCCAAAGGCAGACGGGCGGCGCCCGGGGCGTCCGCGCCGGCCGCCGTCCTGCTGGCGGCCGTGCTGCTGGCCGGGCTGCTCGCCGGCTGCTCCATCCGGACGGCCGGCGCGCCCAAGGGCGGGCTGACCCTCACCGCGACGTTCGACGACGTGCAGGGGCTCGTCGCCGGGCACAGCGTGCAGATGTCGGACGTCACGATCGGCTCGGTGACCGACGTGCGGCTGGACAAGCGCACCTTCCGGACCACCGTCACCATGTCGATCAAGGACGGGTACCGGATCCCGCGCGGCACCCGCGCCGAGATCAAGATGACCTCGCTGCTCGGCGAGAACTACGTCGACCTGACGCTGCCTCCGGGCGGCCGCACCGACCGCGGGCCGTTCCTGCCCGACGGCGCGCAGATCTCCGACACCAGCGTGCAGCCGTCGTTCGAGCAGGTGGTCGGGCAGGCCGGACCGCTGCTCAAGGCGCTCGCCGGCGACGACGTGGCGACGGTGGTCAACGCCGGGGCCGCCGCCCTGGACGGCAACGGCGGCAGGCTCAACACCGCCGTCGCCAAGACGAACGACCTGCTCGCGGTGTTCGCCCGGCAGCGTGCCGAGCTCGGCCGGTCGGTCGACCGGCTCGCCGAACTGGGCCGGTCCCTGGCCCGCGGCCGCGGCGAGCTGGAACGCACGCCCGCCGAGCTGGAGAAGACCGCCCGGATGCTCGACGAGAACAAGGAGAAGATCCTCACCACGGTGCGGCGCCTCACCGAGCTCGCCGTCCAGCTCGACGACAAGGTGCTGGAGGGGCGGCTCCAGCGGTTCCGGACGCTGCTGCGCGACCTGGACGCGGTGCTGGCCACGCTCGCCGGGAACCGGCGGCGCCTCACCGATCTCGTCAACGGCCTGGTGACGTTCTCCCGGAAGCTGCCGCTGGCCACCTACGACGGTCAGCTGCTGCTGTATCCGCTGGTCAAGGTCGTGTGGCCGGACGGCACGCCGGTCGTCCCCGGTCTGGTCGGCGACGACGGCGGCCGAGCCGCAAAGCGAGGCGGCGGCCGGGAGAGCGGCGGGGAAGCCGGGCGGGACGCGAGGCTGCCCGGGGAGCTGGACAAGGCCCTGCCCGACCTCGACAAGATCCTGGGGCGGCCGCGATGACCCGGCGCGTGGCGGTCAACCTCGCGGTGTTCGCCGTCCTGGCCGCGGTCATGGTGGTGTGGGCGTTCCGCAACGTCGTCCACTTCGACTTCATCGACCGGCCGTACCACATCACCGTGGAGTTCGCGTCGTCGCCGGGCCTGCACCCCGGCTTCGAGGTGGACTACCTCGGCGTGCGCGTCGGCAAGATCGACTCGGTGCGGCTGGCCGGGGACAGGGTGGCGGTCCGGCTCGACATCGACCGCGGCGTCAAGATCCCCCGAGGCGTCACCGCGGCCGCCGCGCGCAAGTCGGCCGTCGGCGAGCCCGTGGTGGAGCTGACGCCCGGCCCCGGCCAGGGCGACGCGCCGCCGCTGCCTCCCGGCGCGGTGATCCCGGTGTCGAAGACGAAAGTGCCGCCCAAGTACAGCGACCTGTTCGCGTCCGTCATCGACTCCCTGGAGGCCGTCGACCCCGAGGACGCCCGGATCCTCACCCATGAGCTGGCCGAGGGCTGGTCCGGGCGGGACGGCTCGCTGCGGCGGATCATCCGCGGCTCCGACCGTTTGACCGCCGCGTTCGCCGACGACAGCGAGCTGCTGGACGGCCTCACCAAGGACCTCGGCGCGATCACCCGGGTGCTCAACCGGCACCGCGGCGACCTCGGCGCGGGCGTCGACGACCTGGCCGCGCTGACCGCGGCGCTGCGGCAGGTCCGCGGCGAGCTCGCCCGGCTGCGCGACGACGGGCCCCGCCTGCTCGACACCGTCAACGACCTGCTGGACACGACGACGCCCGACATCGAATGCGCCGTCGACACCCTCGCGCACTGGGGGATCCGCCGCCACAACCCCGACCCGCTGACCGACCTGCGCCGGACGCTGGAGATGGCGCCGCGGCTCCAGGAGGTCCTGCGCAGCGTCATCGGGCGGGACCAGGGCAAGCCGGTGCTGAACGTGGTCTTCCTGGTGACCCTGGAGAAGCAGGCCGCCCTGGAGTACCGGTATCCGCTGCCGCAGCCGCGCGTGGGAGCCATCCCCGACTGCCCGGACGGACGGCAGCCGGGTGTGACCGCGCAGAAGCCCGTCAAGGCCAAGAACCCCGGGGAGACCATCCCCACGCACGACCCTTCCCTCCAGCAGGACCCTTCCCTCCAGCAAGAGCTGCAGGCGCGCACCGCCGCCGGTCGGTCCGCGGACGAGGAGTCCGGCGGGCCGCCCGGATGGCTGCTGTACCTGCCGCCGCTGGTGGCCCTGCTGGTGCTGATCAGGGTGATGGCGGGCTCCGTGTCCGTCCTGTCCCGCCTGCCCCGCCCGCGGCGCGGCAGAAGATGACCCCGACCCCGAGGAGCGCCTGTGACAGCCGAGCCTTCCAAGGACGTCACCGAGGACGCCGCGGCGCCCGCCGCCGGCGGCGCGGCAGAGGAGGAGACGGCCCCCGAGACGCGCGCGGAGAAGGACGCCGCCGCGCGACGCTCCGACGGTGCGGGCGACGCGCCCTCCGCCCGGCCGCGTCGCAGGCGGCGGGTCCGCGTCATCGAAGTGCTCGACGACGAGGACCTCGACGAGGTCCTGGACGCCATCGAGGCGGAGGAGGACGCTGCGGAAGAGAGCGGGGAGCGCACGGTCGAGAAGTCCGGGAGAGCCGAGGCCGAGGAGCCCTCGCCCCGGAACGCGCGATCCGCGAGGGCGCGCCCGGCGAAGAAGGATCCTCCCGAAGAGGACGACGGCGGCTCGCGAGCGCGCAGGACGCCGCCCGGCCTCGAACGCCCGCGGGTCGCGGCGGCCGTCGTCGTCCTGCTGACCGCGGCGCTGGCGACGCTGGCGATCTGGCAGTGGCGCAGCGCGTCCGCGCTGTCGGCCGCCCGGGACGCGCGCGAGGAGGTGGCCAAGGTCGCCGCCGCCTACGGCGACGCGGCGCTGACCTACGACGCGGCCAACTACCGGTCGCAGATGGACAAGGCCCAAAAGCTCATGGGCGGCGACCTGCTGGAGTCCTTCAGGACCACCACGCTGCCCAACCTGGGCAGCACGTTCCGCGACAACCCCGACGTCGCGCTGTCGTCCAAGACGAACCAGGTGTTCGTGGGCAGCGTGGACGACCGGTTCGCCACGGCCGTGGTCTCGGTCGACATCACGGTCCGCAGCAAGCAGGAGTCCACCGAGCAACCCGCCACGCTGCTCCGGCTGGCGCTGGCGAAGATCGACGGCGAGTGGAAGGTGACCAAGCAGTACGCCTCGGGCGTCAACGACCAGAACAAGGACTCCGCCACGCTGGGCGCCGTGCCGACCGGCTCGCCGTCCCCCGGTGCGACGTCCACCGGCAAGGGCGGCGCGTCCGACGGCGGCGACTGAACGGCGGCGACCGATCCGACGGCGGCGATCGAGCGGCGCGGCGGTCAGCCGCGCCGCGGAGTGACGAGGCCGGACTCGTAGGCGAAGACCACGAGCTGGGCGCGGTCGCGGGCGCCGAGCTTGGTCATCGCCCTGCTGACGTGCGTCTTGGCGGTGGTCGGGCTGATCACCAGGTGGGCGGCGATCTCGTCGTTGGACAGGCCGCGGGCCACCAGCGCGGTCACCTCGCGCTCGCGGTCGGTCAGCACGGCGAGCGCCTCGGGCGCGGGCTCGGGGCGGCGGGCCACGTACTCGGCGATCAGGCGGCGGGTGATCGAGGGGGACAGCAGCGCGTCGCCGCGGGCCGCGACCCGCACGCCCTGCAGCAGGTCGGCGGGCTCGGTGTCCTTGACCAGGAAGCCGCAGGCGCCGGCGCGCAGCGCGGCGACGACGTACTCGTCCAGTCCGTAGTTGGTGAGGATCACGACGTGGACGCCGCGCAGCCGCTCGTCGGCGGCGATCAGCCGGGTCGCCTCGATGCCGTCCATCACCGGCATCTGGATGTCGACGAGCGCGACGTCGGGCCGGTGCTCGAGGGCGAGCGCGACGGCCCGCTCGCCGTCGGCGGCCTCGGCCACCACCTCCAGGTCGTCCTCGGCCTCCAGCAGCGCCCGGAAGCCGCCGCGGATGAGCGCCTGGTCGTCGGCGAGCAGCACGCGGATCATGTGGCGTCCCCGAGGGGGAGTTCGGCGCGGACGGTGAAGCCGCCCTCGGGGCGGGGCTCGGCCCGCAGCCGGCCGCCGAGCGCCGCGACGCGCTCGCGCATGCCGAGCAGGCCCGTGCCGGGCACGGGCGGCGCGTCCGGGCGGGCCGGGCCGTCGTCGTCGACCTGGACGACCAGCTCCCCGTCCGCGTAGTCGACGCGCACCGTCGCGGCCGCCCCGTCGGCGTGCCGGGAGACGTTGGTGAGCGCCTCCTGGACGATCCGGTACGCCGCCCGGTCCACCTCGGCGGGCAGCGTCCGCCGCGTGCCGGAGATCGTCACCGTGGCCGGCAGCCCGGTCGAGCGGGCCCGCCGCACCAGGTCGTCGAGCCGGTCGAGACCGCTGGCCGAGGGGGCCTCGCCGCCGAAGCCGTCCGGATCGCCGGGGTCGCCGGCGCCTTCGGGGGCGCGCAGCACCTCCAGGGTGGCGCGCAGTTCGCGCATGGCGTCGCTGCTGGCCTCCTGGATGGCCAGCAGAGCGGGCGGCACCTCCTCGCCGTTCCTTCGCGCCAGGTGGACGGCCACTCCGGCTTGGACCTTGATGACCGAGATGCTGTGGGTGAGCGAGTCGTGCAGTTCCCTGGCGATGCGCAGCCGTTCCTCGCCCGCGCGGCGCAGGGCCGCCTCTTCGCGGGTGCGTTCGGCCTCGGCGGCCCGCCGCTCGGCCTCCTCCAGGTACGCCTGCCGGTGCCGGGTCACCGTCGCGGCCACGCCGGCCGCCACGAACCAGCCGAGCAGCAGCGAGCTGTACTGGAGGTTCTCCAGGTTCTCCGGGACGCCGTCGCCGCCGGGCGCGTTCACCGCCAGGTCGACCCCCAGGTAGACCACGCCCGCCAGCGCCGCGGCCACCCGATGGCCGTCCCTGACCGCGGCGAACACCGACACCAGCACGGGAAAGGCCGCCGGCGGGCCCGGCTGGACGCGCGCCGCGACGACGAGCATGCAGGCCGTGGCGACCGCCAGTGCCACCAGGGGCGCCCGCCGCCAGGCGACGAGCGCGAGCGAGCCGACGAGGGCGGCCGCGAGATCCGGCGCGCCCCCGCGCGGCGTGATGACCACGCTGACCGACAGCAGGACGGCCATCGCCGCGGCGAGCAGGGCGTCCTGCGCGAGCGGCCGCCACCTGTGCATGAGGCTCACTGCTGCAGAGTAAAGGCTTGATCGCCGCGGGGGCCTCGTCGGCGAGTCGGAACCGGCGGCTACTCCCGGCGGAGTAGTCCGGCCGACCGTGCTTCCCGGGTGCCATGCGCAGGTGTCTTCCGCGGGACGGTGACCTCGACCGGCCCGAACTCCACGATGTCGGGCATGGACGTGATCTGCATCCACGGGCGGGTCCGGCGCCGCGAGCCCGGTGAGCCGCCGACCGTCGCCCAACCCGTCGACCCCCGGTCCAGGCGCATCCGCCGCCACCGGACCACCGCGGAGGACTGAGCCGTGGTGACGCGCACACAATCGCCGAGCGGACGGCCGGCCGTCGAGGCGGACGCCCGGCCGGGGCTCGTCCTCGCCGCGGTGGCCGTCGTGCAGTTCATGGTGTCGCTGGACCTGTCGGTGGTGAACGTCGGGCTTCCGGAGATCGCCGCCGGCCTCGGCTTCGGCGCGGTGGGGCTCACCTGGGTGATCCACGCCTACGCCCTCACCTTCGGCGGGCTGCTGCTCCTCGGCGGCAAGGCCGCCGACCGGTACGGCCGCAGGCGGGTCCTGCTGCTCGGGCTCGGGCTGTTCGGCCTGGCCTCCCTCGGCGGCGGCTTCGCCCAGGAGCCCGGCCATCTGGTCGCCGCCCGGGCGGCGCAGGGCGTCGGGGCGGCCGCGCTGGCGCCGGCGGCGCTGGCGGTGCTGACCGCCGCGTTCCCCACGGGACGCGCCCGCGTGCGGGCCTTCGGCGTCTGGAGCGCGACGAACGCCGCCGGAGGCGCCCTCGGCGTCCTGATCGGCGGCCTGCTCACCGAGTACGCCGGCTGGCGCTGGGTGATGTTCGTCAGCGTGCCGATGGCCGCCTGCGCGCTGGCCCTGGCCTGGCGGGGCGTCGCCGCCGACGCGCCCGCGGACCGCGGCGGCCGCCCGGACGCGCTCGGCGCCGTGCTGGCCACGGCGGGCATGACCCTGCTGGTGTTCGGCATCGTCCGCACCGACCGGCACCCGTGGGGTTCGGCGGCCACCGTGACGACCCTGGCGGTCGCCGCCGCGCTGCTGGCCGCGTTCCTGCTCGTCGAGCGGACCACCCGCCGGGAACCGCTGGTCCGGCTCGGCCTGTTCGCCAACCGCTCGGTCGCCGGCGCCAACGCCGCCAACCTGCTGGTCGGCGCCACCATGGCCTCGTCCTTCTACTTCATGTCCCTCTACCTGCAACGGGTCCTCGGGCACGGGGCGGCGCTGACCGGACTCATGTTCGTGCCGTTCGCCCTCGCCGTGGTCGCCGGGTCCGTGCTCGCCGTCAAGCTCGGGTACCGTCTCGCTCCCCGGACGCTCCTGGTCATGGGCGGCCTGCTGACCGCGGCGGGCTTCGCCTGGTTCGGCATGATCAGCGCTGACGGCGCCTTCGCCACCGACGTCCTGGGCCCCTCGATCGGCGCCGGATTCGGCTTCGGGCTCTACCTCGGACCGCTCGTCTCCGTCGCCACCGCCGGCGTCGCGTCCCGCGAGGCCGGCACCGCCTCGGCCCTGCTCAACAGCTCGCGCCAGATCGGCGCCTCGTTCGGGCTCGCCGCCCTCGGCACCGCGGCCCATCACCGCACCGGCCGGGTAGTCACGCCCGAGAGCCTCACCGACGGCTACGCGCTCGGCCTGACCCTCGGCGCGGCGCTTCTGGTCGCCGCCGCCCTCATCGCCCTCACCGTCCTGCCCCGGACCCGCCCGCTGGGGGAGACCGCGCCCGAGCCTTTGAAGGGCCGCAGTCCAGAGGACGTCCCGGCATGACCGTCCCCGGAGCGGCGGACCCGCGCCGCACCGGTATCAAGAATGACGAACGGGCGCTGGACGCCGCGGACCCCGCCCCGGATGGGGACCGGTCCAGGGCGGCGTCCACCGGTGAAGACGGCGACAACTGATCGATGTCCCGGCACGGGGCGCCGCGTGCGGGAAGGCGCGCGCGGCGCACCCGCGTTGTCGGCGGGCAGGACGGCGGAGGGAGCGGGCATGGGGGCGGGCGCGGACGGAGTCGTTCGCGAATTCGGCGCGCTGCTGGGCGCGGCGGCGCTGCTGGAGCGGATCGCGGGCCGGGAACTGGAGCGGCGGTGCGGCATCCGGCACGTGATGTTCGAGGTGCTGCTGCGGCTGTCGGACGCCGGCGGGCCGCTGACCATGGGCCGCCTGGCCGAGCAGATGATCCTGACCAGCGGCGGGACGACCCGCCTGGTCGACCGCATGGAGGAGGCCGGGTACGTGCGGCGGCACGCCGCGCCCGGCGACCGGCGGCGGCAGCTGGTGGAGCTGACCGACGCCGGACGCGCCAAGCTGGCCGAGGCGCTGCGGGTGCACGCCGCGACCCTGGAGCGGCATTTCGCCGGGCCGCTCGCCCCCGACCAGCGGCGTCGGCTCGTCGAGACGCTCATCGTCCTGCGCGAGCACGCCCGCCGCGAGCTCGGCAGCCTCGGGTGAGGCCCGCAGTCACAGGCAGCGGGTCACAGGTAGCGGGCGGCGGCGGACTCGGCGGGGGCGTCGGCGCCGGTGACACCGCCCGGCCCCTTGGGCACGCCGTCGTCGATCTCCGCCGGGGCGTTGATGGTGACGCGGTGCATCTTGCGGCGCTGGTTGTAGTCGGCCACCGCGTAGTGCTGGGTGGGGCGGTTGTCCCAGAACGCCAGCGTGCCGACGCGCCAGCGCAGCCGCACCTGGAACTGTGGGTCGCGGACGGCGTCGAACAGCAGCGGCAGGATCTGCTCGTTCTCCCGGCGCGACAGGCCGACCAGCCGGGTCACCGACGAGCGGTTGACGAACAGCGCCTTGCGCCCGGTCTCCGGGTGCACCCGCACCACCGGGTGGATCACCGGCGGGTTCTTCTCCTGCATCTCGCGCAGGTCGAGCCGGTGGCCCTTCTCGATCGCCTTGGTGACCGACATGGTCAGGTCGTGCTCGGCGTACAGCTCGTCGCACAGGCGCCGCAGCCAGGGCGCCAGCGACTCGTACACCAGGTACATGTTGGCCCACAGGGTGTCGCCGCCGACGTCGGGCAGGATGACCGCGCGCAGCAGCGAGCCCATGGGCGGGGTCTTCATGAACGTGTTGTCGCTGTGCCACTGGTCGCCGCCCTCGCCCTTGGGGTCGGTCTGGTCCAGGACGTGCACCGCGTTGCCGGACGGGTCCATGGGCGGCAGGTTCAGGGTGCCGAACTGCTTGGCGAACGCCACGTGCTGCTCGTCGGTGATGTGCTGGTCGCGGAAGAACAGCACCTGGTGGTCGAGCAGGCCCTGCCGAATCGTCCGCACCTGCTCCTCGTCGAGCGGCTTGCCGATGTCGACGCCGGTGACCTCGGCGCCGATGTTCCGGGTCACGGGGTGGAATTCGATCATGTCCTGGGCCTCCATCGATCACCAAGCAATCGCTAGGTTGATGCTAACCGATGGAGGCGGACCCCTGTCCAGGCCCGCGCGGCGGCCGGATCAGCGCGAGTAGTGCTCGACGACGAGCTGCTCGTCGCAGATCACCGGGATCTCCGCGCGTTCGGGCAGGCGCGTCAGGCGGGCCGCGAGCGCGTCGAGCCGCACCTCCAGATACGGCGGCGCGTCGGCGGCGTGCGCCCCGGCGGCGGCCTCGGCGAACGGGGCCATGCGCCGGCTGCGCTCGGCGATGGAGATCACGTCGCCCGGGCGGACGCGGAACGACGGCCGGTCCACGCGGCGGCCGTTGACCAGCACGTGCCGGTGCACGACGAACTGCCGGGCCTGGTAGATCGTGCGGGCGAACCCGGCGCGCAGCACCAGGGCGTCCAGGCGGCGCTCCAGGTCCACGATCAGCGCCTCGCCGGTCTTGTCCGCCGCCTTGGCCGCCCTGGCGAAGGCGTTGCGCAGCTGGGCCTCGCGGAGGTTGTACTGCGCGCGCAGCCGCTGCTTCTCGCGCAGCCGCAGCTTGTAGTCGGACTCCTGCTTGCGGCCGCGTCCGTGCCGGCCCGGCGGGTAGGGGCGGGCCTCGAAGTACTTGGCGCTCTTGGGGGTCAGCGGGATGCCGAGCGCGCGCGACAGCTTGATCTTGGGTCGGGGGTTGTTCACGCTCCACCTCGGGTGATTAGGTAAGCCTTACTTAGGTAAGCCTAACCTACGTTGGAGGAGGGTCCGTGAGCGAGCAGCCACACGACCGGGTCGGCGCGCCCAGGCGGGGCCGGGCGCCGCGGCCGACCGCCGGGGAGCGGGCGCGCACCCTCGCCTACGGGATCGCCGACGGCGTCCTGGCGGTGCCCGGCGTCCCGTACGCCCCGGTGCCCGCGCACGTCACCGACGACGACGGCCGACCGCTGCTGCTCGCCGCGACCGACTCGCCCGTCGCGGCCGCCCTGCGCGGCGAGCCGGACCTGCCCGCCACCCTGCGGATCTGCGACGTCGCGCCGGTCCCGTTCCCCGACCGGGTGCGCGGTCGCGCCTGGCTGCACGGCTGGCTCACCGAGGTGCCCGCCGCCGAACGCCCGCGCGCGGCGGCGCTGCTGGCGCGCCTGCACCCGCGCCCCGAGGTCCTGGCCATCCGGGCCGGCGTCCCGCCCGTCCGGTCCGGCGACCGGGGCGGCGCGGACGGGGCGGACGCGCAGCCGTGGACGATCCTCGCCCTGGAGGTCGCCGAAGTGGAGATCGACGACGCCTGGGGCAGCGCCGCCCTCGAACCCGAGGTCTACGCCGACGCCGCGCCCGACCCGTTCGCGGCCGTCGAGGCGGGGGTGCTGTGCCATCTCGACGGCCGCCATCGCGACGAGCTGGCGTTCCTGCTGCGCGGACTGGCCGCCGCCCGGGCGGCCCGCGGCCCCGAAGGGCTCGCGGACGTCGGGACCGCCGCGACCGTGCGGCCGCTGGCGCTGGACCGGTACGGCATGTGGCTGCGCTGCTCGCGTCCGGGCGGCCCGGACGGGGTCGGCGGGCCGCGGAGCACGGACGTGCGGATGGTCTTCCCCGAGCCGGTCAGTGATCTCCACGGTCTGCGCCGCGCGTACCGGAGGCTGTTCGCCGCCGCCTCGCGGCGGCCCGCGCCACGTACGTGAGAGAAATGCGGGCGAATTGCCGGGGTTACCCGGATGTCGGCGGAGCCGCCGTCGAGCGATGCTCGGTACCCCGGCCGGGGGCGGCCGCCGCGTCCGGCCCGGCCCGTACCGGTGAGCCTTCGCGGGGTGGGCGAGCCGGCGCGGGATCGGGGACGGGCCTCGACGGGCGCACGGACGCCCCGGCCGGGCAACGGTGGCCCGGCGCCGCAGTGCGACGGGGGGCGCGGCCCGGGCCACTCTTCGCGATTGGATCTGTCGACGCCGCTCGCCCGCGCCGCACCCTGAAGACATGACCGACCCACGCGCGAACGAGCAGTTCCCGACCGTGCAGCCGTCGGACGCCCATCGTCCGCAGACCCGAGCCGTCCACCCGTCCGTCGAGACCCCCGCGGGGAGCCGTCCCCTCGGCGTCCCCATCTACCAGGGGCACCTGTTCGCCTTCGACGACGCCGACGCCCTGGCTGCGGCGTTCGACGGTCCCGGCGCCCCGTACATGTACGGACGCATCGGCAACCCCACGGTGACCGCCTTCGAGAACGCCGCCGCCGAGCTGGAGGGCGGCGCCGGCGCGTACGCCACCGCGTCCGGCATGGGCGCGATCAGCGCCGTCCTGCTGGCGCTGCTGCGCACCGGCGACCACGTGATCGCGCAGTCCTGCCTGTACGGCGGGACCTGGGCGCTGCTGCGCGACCTGCGCGAGCGCTGGGGCGTCGAGGTCAGCGAGGTCTCCGGCGACGACCCGGACGAGGTCCGCGCCGCGCTGCGCCCGACGACCCGCCTGCTGTACCTGGAGACGATCGCCAACCCCATGACGCAGGTGGCCGACATCCCCGCGCTGGCCGCGGTCGCCCGCGAGGCCGGTGTCATCACCGTCGTCGACAACACCTTCGCCCCGCTGCTGTGCCGCCCCCTCGACCTCGGCGCCGACATCGTGGTGCACTCGGCCACCAAGTACATGTCGGGACACGGCGACATCGTCGGCGGCGTCGCGGTGTTCGCGGACCACGCCGTGTACCGCCGCGTCTGGGACCACGCCGTCGAAATGGGCGCCACCGCCGACCCGTTCGCGGCCTGGCTGCTGGTGCGCGGCATGGCCACGCTGCCGATGCGCGTCGAGCGGCATAGCGCCACCGCGCTGGAGCTGGCCCGGCGCCTGGCCGCCCACCCGTCCGTCGAGAACGTCCATTACCCGGGGCTGCCCGGCCATCCGCAGCACGAGCTGGCGGGCCGCGTGCTGTCCGGCGGGTACGGCGGCGTGCTGTCGTTCGAGCCGGCGGGCGGGCGCGACGCGGGGCGCACGTTCTCGGAGGCGGTGCGCGTGGCCCGCCTGGCGCCCTCGCTGGGCGACACGAAGACGCTGGTGATGCACCCGGCGAGCACCTCGCACCGGCAGCTGGACGCGGACGCCCTCGCCGCCGCCGGCATCGGGGAGGCCACCGTCCGCGTCGCCGTCGGCCTGGAGGACCCCGACGACCTGTGGGCCGACTTCGAGCAGGCCCTCGCCAAGGCCGCGGGCTGAGCACCGGGACGCGCGCGCCGGCCCCTGGGACCGGCGCGCGGAAGACCAGCCGGACGCCGGGGACTACAGGTAGAAGCCGGTCCCCGACCCGGGGGACACGACCCCGTCGCCGGGGCGTCGCTCGCCCCGACGCAGTGCCGCCAGCTCCGCCAGCGTCGCCCCCTCCGGCGGGATGACGACGTCGGGCGGCGCGTCGTCGCCCAGCCAGGCCAGCGCCTCCTGCCGGGTGAGCGGCCCCACCTCGATCTGGGCCAGACAGCGGCCCGGACGCACCACCGCCGGGTGCAGCTGCGCGATGTCCTCGTTCGTGGTGATCGCCAGCAGCACGTTGCGGCCCTGCCCGAGCATCCCGTCGGTGAGGTTGAGCAGTCGGGACAGGCCCTGGCCGGCCGACTGCTTGGCCTCGCCGCGGATGAGCTCGTCGCAGTCCTCCAGGATGAGCAGCCGCCAGCGCTTGCGCTCGGCCTGCTCGTCCTCGTCCTCGTCGTCGTCCTCGGCGCCGATGGTCACCCGCATCAGGTAGCTCGGCGTGCCGAACAGCGACTCGGGGTCGAGGACGCAGTCGGACTGGCACCACGGGCTCCACGCGCGCGCCAGCGCCCGCAGCGCGGTCGTCTTGCCGGTGCCCGGCGGGCCGTGCAGCAGCAGGATGCGCCCGTTCACCTCGTCGCCGGTGAGGCGCATCACCCGGTCCAGCTCGCGGGCCACGCGGGCGGTGTAGTTGCCGCGGATGTCCGCCCAGGCGTCCGCGGCGATCTTGCGCTCGGTGCGCAGCGGGCCGTGCCCGCCCAGATGCCAGAACCCCATCGGCACCGCGGACTCGTCGGGCTTCGCCGGCTCGACGGCGTCGCGGACGCAGTCGTCCATGACCGCGTCGGCCAGCTCCTCGCTGACCGCCGACACCTCCACGTACGCCGCGCCGCTGGACCAGCGGACGGTCAGCAGGCTGTAGCCGTCGCCCTCGGCCAGCACCGACTCGCGTTCCTTCTCCCGCGCCACCCGCACCAGCCGCGCGGACGGCGGGCGCAGCGGCGCGTCGGCACGCACGCGGTCCAGGCGGGTCGACCGCGCCCACGGGTGCTCGCCGGACGCGAACGGCCGCAGCGACATGACCTCCAGGACGTCGCCGGGACGGTTGGTCTCGTCGAGGTTGAACACCACCGGAAGCCCGAAGTCGCCTCGGGACACCGCCTCGGAGGCCGGGCCGGAGGACCGGGGCTTGGGGAGGCGCACGACCTCGCGCGGCGTTTCCTGCGACGCGGACATGCCTTCGATCATCGGGCTTGCGGGCACCGCGCGTCCAACGAATTAGCCGGGGGATCGCCGTGTACGCCCCTTGTCTGCCATGGTGGGAGAGACGCGATCTGTGAAAGGGGATGGGCATGGAACCGTTGGACGCGGCGGCGGACGCGCACGCGCTCCTCCGGGACCTGCTCCCGGTGCTGGCGCCCACCGCCTGGTTCGACGGCGGCACCTCGGAGGTGGTCGTGCCGATCGGCAGGTCCGAGGCGCGCGCCTCCACCTGGACGCTGCTGGAGCGGTGCGCGCGGGCGCCGCGCCCGGCCTGGCCGCGGCTGGTGGACGAGTGGGTGCGCGAGGCGCGCGACCGCGCCTTCCTCGCCATCGGCGAGATGGAGCTGTTCGGCGACCTGCGGGAGCTGCTGCGGCTGCGGATCGTGCCCAAGCTCGACCCGCGGGACCGGGAGGGCCTGGTGGTGGTCCCGGCGGGGGACCACTTCGACGCCATGGTCATGATCGAGCATCCCCGGTACGGCGGTCCGCTGACCAAGGCGCGGGCCGGGCTGCTCGGGCTGCGCCGCCTCGGCTACGTGGTGACCAACACCCACGACCGGGAGCTGGCGGACGTGGTGGCCCGCGAGCAGCCGCTGCTGTTCGGCGAGAACGTGCGGGTCGTCACCAAGCCCGGCAGCCGGTACGTGTCGGCGCTGCTGGGCGAGATCGAGCTGTTCCTGCCCCAGCACAACCCCTACGGCGCGCTGGTCGGCGTGCCCAGCCACAGCACGCTGCTGCTCTACCCGATCAGGTCCGCCGCGGTCCGCCGGGTGCTCCCGGTCTTCGCCGACGTGGTCCGCGAGATGCACGAGGAAGCCGACGACCCGTGCGCGCCGGGCGTCTACTGGAGCCACGGGGAGCGCCGCCTCACCCCGCTGTCGCCGTCGGCCGGCCCCGACGGCTCGGACGAGTTCGCCTCCCTCCTGCGCCGACTCCCGAAGGGGTAGCCGGCCCGGCGGGCGCCGTCGCGGGACGGGGCCGGCCGGCGGCGACCGCGCGCCCGGCTACGGCAGCTTCCAGTCGACGGGCTCGGCGCCCTGGCTCTCCAGCAGCCGGTTGGCCCGGCTGAACGGGCGGGAGCCGAAGAACCCGCGGTCGGCCGACATGGGGCTCGGGTGGGCCGACTCGATGCAGGGGACGCCGCCGAGCAGGGGCTTGAGGTCGCGGGCGTTGCGTCCCCACAGGATCGCCACCAGCGGCTTGCCGCGCGCGGCCAGGGCGCGGATGGCCTGCTCGGTGACCTCCTCCCAGCCCTTGCCGCGGTGCGAGTTCGGTTTGCCCGGCATCACGGTCAGGGCCCTGTTGAGCAGCAGCACCCCGCGTTCCGCCCAGGGGGTCAGGTCGCCGGTGGACGGCGGGGGATGGCCGAGGTCGTCGCAGTACTCGCGGAAGATGTTGACCAGGCTGCCGGGAAGCGGCCGCACGTCCGGCGCCACCGAGAAGCTCAGCCCCACCGGGTGACCCGGCGTCGGGTACGGGTCCTGCCCGACGATCAGCACCTTGACCTCGTCGAAGGGCTGGGTGAAGGCGCGCAGGATGAGGTGTCCGGCGGGCAGGTAGCGGCGGCCCGCCGCCACCTCGGCGCGCAGGAAGTCGCCCATGGCGGCGATCCGCCCGGCCACCGGCTCCAGCGCCCGGGCCCAGCCGGCCTCCACGATCTCGGTGAGTGGTCGTGCCGTCATGACCGACCAGCGTAACGTCGCGATCATGGAACCCGCCGCGGAACGGGTTTGACGTCCGCGGGCGGTCGCTTGACCGGCGAGGTCCGGAAAATTTGCGCGCGTTCGGCGCGCCGAGGCCGGTGAACTGCGACGAATGCCCTGTTAAGTCCGCGTTACTTTCCGAGGTCGCGCATTGACGGAGGGTCCCGCACGGGCATACCTCTCGAAATACCAGCGCACCTCGACAGCGGGACGGGACGACAGAATGAGCCAACTGACCGCCGTGGACGCCACGTTCCTCAACGCGGAGACGGATACGACGCACGCGCACATCGCCGGGGTCGGCATCCTGGATCCGGCCGCCTGCCCCGGCGGCAGGCTCACGGTGGCGGACGTGGCGGACATGGTCCGGCGGCGCGCGCACCTGGCCGCCCGGCCGCTGCGCCAACGGCTCGTCCAGGTCCCCCTGGGGCTCGACCTGCCGTACTGGGAGGACGACCCCGACTTCGACCCGAGACGGCACATCTTCGAGATCGCCCTGCCCGCCCCCGGAGGTCCCGCCCAGCTCGCCGACGCCGTCGCGATGCTGCACGAACGCCCGCTCGACCGCGCCCACCCGCTGTGGGAGATGGTGCTGATCCAAGGGCTGGCGGGAGGGCTGGCGGCGGTCTACGTCAAGGTGCACCACGCCGCCATCGACGGCGTCATGGCCGCCGAGGCCCTCGCCGCCCTGCTCGACACGTCCCCGGTGCCGCGCGAGGTGCCCGCCGACGACGCCGAGCCGCAGCAGGCGCCCGACCCCCTGAGCATGCTGCGCACCGGCCTGCTCAGGGCCGCGCTGCACCCGCTGCGCAGCGCCGTGAACATGGCCCGCACCGCCCCGTACCTGGACGAGATCCCCGTGCTCTCCCAGCTCCCCGGCGCCGGGCTGATGTCCCAGATCGCGCAGGCGCTCGGCCGCGACGGCGTGCCGCGCGTCCAGCGCCTCACCGCCCCGCCCACGCCCTTCAACCGCCCGATCGGCCGCCGCCGCTCGGTCGCCTGCGGGGAGCTGTCGCTGGCCGAGATCAAACAGGTGCGGCGCGCGCTGGGCGGCAGCGTCAACGACGTGGTGATGGCCATGTGCGCGACCGCGCTGCGCATGTGGCTCGACAAGCGCGGCGCGCTGCCGGACGGCCCGCTGGTGGTCGGCGTGCCGGTGTCGCTGCGCCGCGGCCGCGCCGCCGAGGAGCCGGGCAACCAGCTGTCGATCATGTCCGCCCCGCTGGCCACCCACATCGCCGACCCGGCCGACCGCTACGCCGCCGTCCGCCGCGACATGGGCGCCGCCAAGCGCCGCTTCGTGGCCTCGGCCGGCGCGTGGGTGCGGCAGGTCAGCGGGCTGCTGCCCGCGCCGCTGGCGCGCCCCGTCACCCGCCTGGCCCTGCAGGCCCTGCCCGCGCTGCGCGCCGTGCCCGCCCCGGCGCTGCGCCCCATCAACCTGATCATCTCGAACGTGCCCGGGCCGCAGTTCCCGCTCTACCTGTGCGGCGCCAAGCTGCTCGGCTACTACCCGATCTCCGTGATCACCGACATCAGCGGCGGCGTCAACATCACCGTCTTCTCCTACGACGGCAAGGTGGACGTGGGCATCGTGGCCTGCCGCGACCTCGTCCCCGAGCCGGCCGAGATCATCGACTATCTGCGCGACGCCCTCAACGAGCTCAAGGACCTGGCCGCCGGCGCCGACCGCGGTCCGCTACCCGAGCAGGAAGGACCTGTGCCGCCAGGCGAGGCCGAGGGCGGCGGCTCCGGCGGGCTGCATGGGGGACGGGACGGTTCCGTCGAAGGGGGCCAGACGCACGCTGCCCTCGGCGTTGACGGAGACCAGGCCGCCGAAGAGGTCGTCGAACAGGGCGTCGTCGAAGACCGCGACGGTCAGGAGGTCGACGGCCAGGGTGAGGGGGTCCGCCCCGAGACCGAGGCAGTGCACGCGTAGACGTCCCTGCGCGCGGACGCGGCTGAGGGTCCGGTGGAACGGCCATGACTCCTGGTTGAAGCCGGGCCGGTAGTCCTCTGAGGTGCCGAGCAGCTCCTCGCTGAACTCGCGCACCATGCAGCGCCACAGGTCGAGATCCTCGTGCTCGCCGCGGCCGTCCTCGCCTTCGGTCAGGGGTTGGAACACGCCCACCGGCATGACCTGGTACAGGCCGCCGGCGTGGGCGACCTTCTCGGGATCGCGCCAGTGCAGCACGTACGAGCCCGAGCGTTTCACCGTGACCGTGGTGATGGCGACCGAGGCAGGGCGACGCGTCAGGTCGCAGGGGTCGCCGATGCGCGTCCGCAGAGGGAGGCCGGGCGATGCGGCGGCCAGCTCGTGCGCGACGGCCTCGCCGACGTTCACCGTGTCGAAGTAGCGCGCCGGACCCAGGCGCAGCACGGGCTTGCCGTGCAGGTCGGCGTGCAGGAGCCGGTAGATGGGGCGGTTCTCGAAGACCGTGGGCGGGGCCAGAGCGGCCATGGCCTCCGCATAGGTGCGAAAGCCGTCCGGGAGGCCGTCGGACGGTTCCGACACGGCGGGCGGCGCGGGGTGCGCGTCCCACTCCAGCCGTACGTCGTCCAGGGGGATCGGAGTGGCGGGCACCCACTCGGGGCGGCACAGCAAGGAGGTGCCCGCCACGCGCGGCATCTCATCCGAGTACCAGGCGTCGGCCGTGCGGCCGAGCTCATGGCGGCTGCGGTTGAGGCGCGCGCGGACTTCCTTCCACACGCGCCTCAGCCTAGGCCGCCGAGCCGGACGCACCGGCGCGAGTCGTCCATCCACGCGCAGGGACGCGACGCGCGGCCCCGCGGGCTGCACGCCGTCGTTGTGGTCGTGGGCGGGGGCGCGTTCGGGCCGCTGACCGGCGGCTTCGTGCGCATCCCGGTGAAACGGCGGTGAAAGGCGGCCGGCACACGCCGTTCACCGGGCAGGCGAGCCGCTCGCTTATCGTGTGTAAACGTGCAAAACGAAAAAACCCTTACGCACGCCCAGCCCCCGTCGTCGTCGAACCCCTCCCCCTGCTCCCAGGACGACCGTGCCTCCGCCCTCGCGTGGACGCTGTGGGCGGTCGGCGTGGCCGCGTACGTGGTGGCCGTTTTGCACCGCACCTCCTTCGGCGTGGCCGGACTGGACGCCGTCCGGCGCTTCGACGCCTCCGCCGGGATCCTGGCCTCGTTCACGGTGCTGCAGCTGGTCGTGTACGCGGGGCTGCAGGTGCCCGTCGGGCTGATGCTCGACCGCATGGGCCCGCGCCGCATGGTCGCGGGCGGCGCGCTGCTCATGGCCGCCGGGCAGGCGCTGCTGGCGTCCACCACCGACATCGCCGCGGCGGTCGCGGCGCGCGTGCTGGTCGGCGCGGGCGACGCCATGACCTTCATCAGCGTGCTCAGCCTGGTGACCGCCTGGTTCCCCGCGCGCCGCATCCCCGTCGTCACCCAGCTCACCGGGCTGCTCGGGCAGATCGGTCAGGTGCTCAGCGCGATCCCGCTGGCGGCGCTGCTGCACGGCCCCGGCTGGAGCGCCGCGTTCGGGTCCGCCGCCGGCCTCGGCGTGCTGGTCGGGGTGCTGTCCCTGGCCGTCCTGCGCGACGCCCCGCCCGGGAGGGAACGCGCCAAGGCGCCCGGTCTCACCGAGGTCGCCCGCAACCTCCGCGCGGCCTGGCGGCAGCCCGGCACCCGCCTGGGCATGTGGACGCACTTCGTCAGCCAGTTCTCCGCCACCGCCTTCGCGCTCATGTGGGGCTACCCGTACCTGGTGTCCGGGCACGGCATGAAGCCGTCCGCCGCCAGCACGCTGCTGACGGTGTTCGTGCTGGCCACCATGGTGTCCGGGCCCTACCTCGGAAGGCTGGTGGCGCGGCACCCGCTGCGCCGCTCCTGGCTGGTGCTGGGCATCGCCGCGCTCAACGCGGGCGCGTGGGCGGCGGTGCTGGCCTGGCCGCCGCCCGCGCCCGCGTGGCTGCTGGTGCTGCTCGTGCTGTGCGTGGCGCTCGGCGGACCCGGATCGATGATCGGCTTCGACTTCGCCCGCACGTTCAACCCGCCGGACCGCCAGGGCACCGCCTCCGGCATCGTCAACATGGGCGGGTTCTTCGCCGCGCTGGTGACGATCCTGCTGATCGGCTTCGTGCTGGACGCCCTGTCGCCGGGCCGCGACTTCACCCCCGAGGCGTTCCGCGTCGCCTGGGCGGTGCAGCTGCCGATCTGGCTCGTCGGCGTGGCCGGCGTGCTGCGCAGCCGGGCGCTGGCCCGCCGCCGGCTCGCCGAGGAGGGCGTCGCCGTGCCGCGTCTGCGCGACGCCGTGCGCGCCGCCGTGCGCCGTCCGCGGCGCCCGGCCCGCCGCTAGGCCGCCTCCTGCCGGGAGCGCAGCTCCAGCGTGCAGCACTTGGGACCGCCGCCCGCCTTGCGCAGCTCCGACAGGTCGACCGGGACGGGCTCGTACCCGTGCCGCCGCAGCGTCTCGATCAGCCCGGCGGCCTCGGCGTTGATGACCACGTTGCGGCCGTCGGAGACCGCGTTGAGGCCCAGCACCGCCGCGTCCCGCTCGTCGGCGATGATCGCGTGGGGGAACAGCCGCTCCAGCACGGCGCGGCTGCCGGGCGAGAACGCGCCCGGGTAGTACGCCACGTTCGTCCCGTCGAGCGGGAACAGGGCCGTGTCCAGGTGGTAGAAGCGCGGGTCGACCAGCCGCAGCGTCACCACCGGCATGCCGAGGAACTCCTGCGCCTCCTGGTGGGCGGCCACCTCGGTGCGGAACCCGGTGCCCGCCAGGATGACGTGGTCGAGCGTGAGGAAGTCGCCCTCGCCCTCGTTGGTGTGGGCCGGCTCGCGCACCTCCGAGAAGCCGTTGGCGCGCAGCCACGCGGCGTACGCGGGCGCCTCGGCCGCGCGCTCGGGATGGGCGAACCGCGCCCCGTACACCCGGCCGTTCACCACCAGCGCGCCGTTGGCGGCGAACACCATGTCGGGCAGGCCCTCGATCGGGTCGATCAGGCTGACCCGGTGGCCCAGCCTCAGATACGCGGCGCGCAGCGCCTCCCACTGCTCCACCGCGCGGGCGGCGTCCGCGCCCGCCGCCGGGTCCATCCAGGGGTTGATGGAGTAGGTGACGGCGAAGTGCTCCGGGCGGCACATCAGGAAGTGCCGCGTCCGCGCGATGCGCTCGCCGCGCCCGGCGGTGGCGGTGCCCAGGGCGGTCGCGGCGGACGCGCCGGCCGCGGCGTCGTCCGCGCGCTCCGGCCGCGGCGAGGACGTCGGCTCCAGCGCCGGGGACAGGGTCATGCAGGTCTCCCGAAAAGGCGTGCAAGGGGATGAATCAGACGATCGACAGACTAAAAATCCCCGGCACCCGAACCAAGCCGCCGATTTTGCTTTGACCTGCGGATTCGTTGCGTCTTAGGGCGGCCCGACGGCGATTCGTTGCAATCGCCGCTTCGCTCCCCGGCCCGGCCGAGCGGGGCCCGGAACGGCGAACGGCCCGGCGCGCGAGGCGCACCGGGCCGTCTGCGCCGGCGGTCAGAGGTTGATCATGTGCCCGGCGGCGCCGTGCACCGCCTCCTTGATCGCCTCGCTGAGGGTGGGGTGGGCGTGCACGTTGCGGGCCACCTCGTGCACGGTCAGGTCCCAGCGCTGCGCCAGGGTCAGCTCCGGCAGCAGCTCGGTCACGTCCGGACCGATCATGTGCGCGCCGAGGATCTCGCCGTACTTGGCGTCGCTGACCACCTTGACGAAGCCCTCGGAGTCGCCGAGGCCGAGGGCCTTGCCGTTGGCGCTGAACGGGAACTTGGCGACCTTGACGTCGTAGCCCTGCTCGCGCGCCTGCGCCTCGGTGAGCCCGAAGCTGGCGACCTGCGGCTGGCAGTACGTGGCCCGCGGGATCATCACGTAGTCCAGCTCCATGGTCTCGGCGTTCGCGATGGTCTCGGCGGCCACCACGCCCATGGCCTCGGCGGCGTGCGCCAGCATCAGCTTGGCGGTCACGTCGCCGATGGCGAAGATGTGCGGGACGGAGGTGCGGCAGCGGGCGTCCACCGCGATCGCGCCCCGGTCGGTCAGCGCCACGCCGGTCTTCTCCAGGCCGTAGCCCTCCACGTTCGGCTGGAACCCGATGGCCTGCAGGACCTTGTCGGCCTCCAGCACCTGCTGCGCGCCGTCCTTGCCGGTGACGGTGACCTTGACGGTGTCGCCGGAGTCGTCGATGGCGTCGACGCGGGTCGAGGTCAGCACGTCGATGCCGAGCTTGCGGTAGCGGCGCTGCAGCTCCTTGGACACCTCGGCGTCCTCGTTGGGCACCATCCGGTCCAGGAACTCGACGATGGTCACCTTCACGCCGTAGTTGTGCAGCACGTAGGCGAACTCGACGCCGATCGCGCCCGCGCCCGCGATGACGATGCTGCGGGGCAGCTCGGAGCTGAGGATCTGCTGCTCGTAGGTCACCACGCGGTCCGACAGGGTCGTGCCGGGCAGCAGCTTGGTGTGCGCGCCGGTGGCGATGATGCAGTGGCCGAAGGTGACCGTCTCCGAGGAGCCGTCGTTCTTGGCCACCTGCAGGGTGTGGGGGTCGGTGAACGTGCCGCGTCCCTCGAAGGTGGTGATCTTGTTCTTCTTCATGAGGAACTGCACGCCCTTGACCAGCCGCTCCGACACCTGGCGGCTGCGCCGGAACGCCTCGCCGTAGTCGAAGGTGACCTGGCCGTCCACCTTGATCCCGTACGTCTTCGCCTCGTGGGTGAAGATGTGCGCCAGCTCGGCGTTGCGCAGCAGGGCCTTGGAGGGGATGCAGCCGACGTTGAGGCAGACCCCGCCCCAGTACTTCTCCTCGATGATCGCCGTCTTCAGCCCGAGCTGTGCCGACCGGATCGCGGCGACATAACCACCCGGGCCCGCGCCCAGGACCACGACGTCAAAGTGATTGCTCATTCTTGTGACGATATTCGCCCGCGGAGGGTCCTCGCATCCCGACCCGGCCCCTGTGTGACCCGCGTGACCTGCGGACGGGCGGCCGACGCGGGCCCTCCGCGACCCGGGCGGGGAGGGCGGCGACGCCCCCTCCGAAGGGCCGCGCGGCTCGGCGGGGCGCCGTGCGCGCGCCCCCGAGCCGCCTGTTAGGGTTGCGAACGACCCCACGTGGTCACAGTCTTCAGCGCAACGCGACAGCGCGCGATAGCCGCGACCTTCGGCCCGACCTGGAACCTCTCACGCCGGCCGCACCGTTGACGCCGCATCGGCCGCCGAGACGCGCGTGCCCGCCCACGTCGTCCGGCCCACCGCGAGGACGCGCGCGGCGGCACGGGCACGGCCCCGCCCCCGGAACGCCGTCCGGCGCGGGCGCGGCCGCCCGGCCCCGC
>NZ_BCQU01000093.1:0-24867 GCF_001552235.1 Actinomadura rubrobrunea NBRC 15275
GCCCAGGAACGTGCGCATCGGCGGATGGTGCGGGGGAACCCCGTAGGACTCGGGGTGCTCGCTCAGGTCCGCCAGTCGCAGCGCGTGGGGCTCCTTGATGAGCAGGCCGAGGACGCCGTGCCCGCGCGGCCAGTGCCCGATCGCCTTGATCTCCTCGTCGGAGACGCCGACGGTGACGAACTGGACCAGCCGTTCGCCCTCCTCGCCGATCACGCCGAGGGCGCCGTAGCGGGCGTCGACCAGCGCCGTGGCGGCCTCGACGATCCGGCGCAGCACGGACTCCAGGTCCAGCTCGCTGCCGACGGAGACGACCGCCTCCAGCAGGGCGTGCACCCGGTCGCGGGTGGCGCGCGCGGCCTCCAGCCGCGTCTGCAGCTCGGCCAGCAGGTCATCGAGCTGCAGCTGGGGCAGCACGAGTCTCGCCCGTTCCTCGCCGGAGCGGCCCTCTGCGGTCACTTCGTCACGATCTCCCGTCGGTGGCACCGATGCCCGAGTTTAGGATCTTGATTCCCCCGCGCCGCGGCACCTACTCCGCCGGACGACCCGATACCCGTTCGCCGCCGAGTGAACCGGTGAGGGCCCGCGACGGGCGTGGCGTCGCAGGACCCGCGCGACCGGCCGGACGGCGGCCAGATCGATCAGATCACGTGCGCGACGCCCGCGGCCGGGCGCCGACGCCTCGAGGCGGCGATCTCGACAACCGGGCAGCCGTTGTCGGCGGTGCGTGGCAGGCGAGGCCGCGGCGTCCTAGGCGTGTTCATGCCTGTCGCCGCAGGGATCTCACCGGGTCTTGGGACTCCCGCCGCCGACCCCACGCCGCGGTCCTCCCCGACTTGCGGCCGGGTCGCGGGGAACAACCGCCGTGCGGGCGGCGGTCCTCGGGGCTCGGGACCTTCGGCCCTGCTGGCCCGCAGGGCGGTGGTCGCATGCTCAACACGACGGGAGGTGCCCCATGAACACGGAACGCGCCATCGCGCCGACCGCTCCCGATCGGCGGACGGACGGGGACGACGCGTCGGAATGGCCGTGGATCCGGGTTCTGTTGACCGGGCCGTTCCGAGGCTCCGTCGTCGCGTCGGTCAGGCGGCCGATCGTCCGGGTCCTCGGCGGCGCCGCATGACGCCGGCCACGACCGCCGGCCGGCGCACCGAGGCCTACCTCCGACCCGTCGAGGAGGTGGCGCTCGCGCTCGGCACCGATGCCGCCCGCGGCCTGTCCGGTGAGGAGGCGGCCGCGCGCCTGGAGCGCCACGGTCCCAACGCGCTGCCGGAGACGGGGCGGCGCGGGCCGCTGCGGCGCCTGCTGGCGCAGTTCCACAGTCCGCTGATCTACGTCCTGATGGCGTCGGCCGTCGTCACCGCCGTCCTGGGCGAGCGGGTCGACGCGGCCGTGATCCTCGCCGTGGTGGTCGTCAACGCCGCCGTCGGTTTCGCGCAGGAGTCGCGAGCAGAGAAGGCGCTGGCGGCGCTGGCCGCGCTGACGCAGACCTCCGCCACGGTCGTCCGCGACGGCGTGCCCGTCCGCGTGCCCGCCACCGGGCTGGTGCGGGGCGACCTGGTCGCGCTCGCCGCGGGCGACAAGGTGCCCGCCGACCTGCGCCTGGTGCGCGTCGAGGAGCTGGCGGTGGACGAGTCCGCGCTGACCGGCGAGTCGGTCCCGGTCGTGAAGGAGACCCGGACGCAGCGGTCCCGGGCGGGGCTCGCCGACCGCCGCAACATGGCGTACTCGGGCACCCTGGTGACGGCCGGGCGGGGCGCCGGCCTGGTCGTGGCGACCGGGGCCGACACCGCGATCGGCGGCATCCACCGCATGGTCGGCGCCGCCACCCCCGTGCAGACCCCGCTCACCCGCAAGATCGCCCATTTCAGCAGGCTCGTCACGGCGGCCGTCCTGGGGCTGGCGGCGGTGACCTTCGGGATCGGGCTGGCGCGCGGCCTGCCCGCCGGCGAGATGCTCACGGCGGCGGTCGCGCTGGCCGTCGGCGCGATCCCCGAAGGGCTGCCCGCCGTCGTCACCATCACCTTGGCGATCGGCGTGGCGCGGATGGTGCGGCACGGCGCGATCGTGCGGCACCTGCCCGCCGTCGAGACGCTCGGCAGCACCACCGTGATCTGCACCGACAAGACCGGCACGCTCACCGAGAACCAGATGACCGTCACCGCGGTCGCCGCGGGCGGCCGCGTCTACCAGGTGACCGGCACCGGCTACGCGCCCGTCGGCGACGTGCGGGCGGACGGGCGCCCGGTGGACGTCGCCGCCCACCCGGCCCTGCTCGCCTGCCTGACCGCCGGGCTGGCCTGCAACGACGCCCGTCTCGTGCACACCGGCGCCGGCTGGGAGGCGGCCGGGGACCCCACCGAGGCCGCCCTGCTCGCCAGCGCCGCCAAGGCAGGCATCGAGCCGGTCCCCGCGCGGCTGCACACGATCCCGTTCGCGTCCGAACGCCAGTACATGGCCACGCTCCACCAAGACGGGACGATTTACGTCAAGGGCTCGGTGGAACGCGTGCTCGCCCTGTGCGACACGCAGGCGGGCCCCGACGGCGCACCCGGCCCCCTCGACCCTGCGGCCGTCGCCGACCAGGCCGAAACGTTCGCCCGGCGGGGGCTCCGGGTGCTCGCCTTCGCCCGGGCCGACGCCGCCCCGGGCACCGACGCCCTCACCGGGCTCCCCCCGCTGACGTTCCTCGGCCTGCAGGCCATGCACGACCCGCCGCGTCCCACCGCCGCCGACGCCGTGCGGGCCTGCCGGGACGCCGGCATCCAGGTCAAGATGATCACGGGCGACCATGCCGCCACCGCCCGCGCCGTCGGCGCCCGCATCGGCCTCGAGGGCCCCGTCATGACCGGCGCCGAGCTCGCCGCCTGCCCCGACGAGGACCTGCCGGACGCGGCCGAACGCACCGCCGTCTTCGCCCGCGTCTCCCCCGACCAGAAGCTGCGCCTGGTCCGCGCCCTGCAGCGCCGCGCGCACGTGATCGCCATGACCGGCGACGGCGTCAACGACGCCCCCGCCCTCAAACAGGCCGACATCGGCGTCGCGATGGGACGGGGCGGCACCGAGGCCGCCAAGGAGGCCGCCGACATGGTGCTCACCGACGACGACTTCGCCTCCATCGAGACCGCCGTCGAGCAGGGCCGCGGCGTGTTCGACAACCTGGTCAAGTTCATCGTCTGGGCGCTGCCCGCCAACGTCGGTCTCGGCGCGATCCTGACGGCCGCGATCCTCACCGGCGCCGACCTGCCGATCCTGCCGCTGCAGGTGCTGTGGCTGAACATGACCGCCGTGCTGATCCTCGGCCTGCCGTTCGCCGTCGAGCCCCGCGACGAGGCGGTCATGCGGCGCCCGCCCCGCGACCCGTCCCTCCCGCTGATCACGGGCGCCCTGGTGGCGCGGATCCTGCTGGTGTCGGCGATCCTGCTCGCGGGCGCGTTCACCCTGCTGCACTGGGAGCAGGCGGGCGGCGCCTCCCTCGAAACCGCCCGCACGGTCGTGGTCAACGTGTTCGCCATGACCCTGCTGGCCTACATGTTCAACTGCCTGTCGCTGGACCGGCCGCTGCTGTGGCGCGGCGTCCGCCGCAACCCGTGGGTCGCGGTCGGAGCCCTCGCCCTCATCGGCGTCCAGCTGATCTACACCTACGCGCCGCCGCTGAACGACCTGTTCGGCTCCGCCCCCATGGACCTCGCCGCGTGGGCGCGGGTCGCGGCCGTCGCCGTGATCGCGTACATCGCCGTCGAGGTCGCCAAGTTCGTCCACCGACCGCGCCGGCCCACCCCCGCGGACCCGTCCTGAGGCCCGCCGACGGAAAGGCCCTTCGACCCTACGGCCCGCCCGTTTCCGCAGGTCGTATGGGAGTGAGGAGCTGGGGAGGCACCATGAGCACAGGATCACGCGTTCTGGTGGGCTATGACGGGAGCGTCGAGAGCGAGCGCGCGCTGCACTGGGCCGCCGAGGAGGCCCGGCTGCGCGGGCTGCCGCTGGACGTCTGCCACGCGTGGCGCTGGCCTTACCCGGACAGCTACGTCGACTACGAAGGCATGGCGATCGTCAAACGCATCGGGGAGCACATCCTCGACAACGGCGTCGCCCTCGTCCGCAGCATCGCCCCCACCGTGCAGACGCGCACGCATCTGATGGACGGCCCCGCCTACGCCGCCCTGATGCACCAGGCCCATGGCGCCGAGCTGGTCGTCGTCGGCACGCACGACGACGGTCCCGCGGGATCGACGGCGCTTCAGCTGCCGGCCCGCGCGAACGTGCCCGTGGTGGTCGTCCGCAGGACCGGCACGAAGTTCGGTGAGGTCGTCGTCGGCACGGACTGCTCGGCGGGGGGCGACGCCGCGCTGGCGTTCGGTTTCGAGGAGGCGGCGCTGCGCGGATGGCGGCTGCGCGCGGTCTACGGATGCTGGGAGCCCAGCGCGGCCCCCGACGGGGACCTCGGCATGTACAACGACGCGGAGAAGGTGAGAAGGGTCTGCGCGGCCCGGCTCGAAAACGCCGTGGCCCCGTGGCAGGAGAAGTACCCGCAGGTCGACGTGCACAGCTCGCTGGTGATGCGGCCCCCGCGTCAGGCGCTGTTCGCCGCGGCGGAGACCGCCGACCTGCTCGTGGTCGGCTCACGCGGCCTCGGCGGCCTGGACCCGCTCGCGCTCGGCGCCACCAGCGGCGCCGTGCTGCAGCACGTCCCCTGCACCGTCGCCATCGTCCAACCCGCGCCGTGACTCCGCGATGCGGTCGCTGCTCCCGGAGGACCGGTCAGGCGGCGCTGCGGCGCAGGCGTTCGATTCGCCGGATCGGCGGTTTCACCGCGTGTTCGGACCGCCATGACACCGCAGCGTGCTCGTCGCGGCCCTCAGTAGATCCACGCCTCCGTCGCCGCGAAGCGGCGCCCGTCGATGCGAGGAGCGACGTTGGCGTCCGCCGTGTATACCAGCGGCCCGTCGCCCCAGTAGCCGTAGAGCGCGAGCAGCGAGTCGTTCGCCCAGGAACAGGGGCCTGACACATCGTTATAGCCGGGGGCATCCGCCGGGGCGGAGCGGCCGCAGGGGCATGATCCCTCCGGCGGCGGACAGGGAGTCGGACGTCCCATGAGCATGCCGTCCCACGGCCCCTCCGTCACCGCCGCCGCGATCAGATGATCCTGGATCTCTGCGAGCAGGTCGTAGCCGGCGCCGTCCTCGCCGAAGCGCTCGTCCAGAGCGTCCTCGAGCGCTTCGAAACCCTGGCTGTGCCAGCCGGTCTGGTAGTCGGCCGTCAGGAACAGCGTCCGATGCAGGTCCACCGGGTGCGGTTCATCGAGAAGGAAGCACGCGTCGACGAGATCGAGCACATCGGCCGGTGGGCGCGCGGTCCGCAGCTCATGCCTGGGGACGTCGGCGTACAAAACGACATGATTCGGTTCGGACTCGCCATTGTGGAAGAACCACAGCCGGCCGCTCGACGGCAGCCACCCCGCATCCGCCACGCCGGGCGCCTCCGCGAGATCGATCTGGGCGATGAAGGCCAGGGAGACTTCCGCGTCATCCGCCGAGCCGCCCGCGTCCGGCTGGGGCCGAGCGGTGGGCCACCGCCAGTCGCGAGGCAGATCCGGCAGGCCGCCGATTCGCGAACGTCCGATCTCGCCGGGCTCCCCCGCGTCGCGGTCGTCGACCGCGCTGAGCACCCACGCCGGCCGGACGAGCGCCCGAAGCATGTCGGTGAGCTCGTCGCGGTCGGCGTCCGACATGCCGACCACCTCCCGCACGGCGGCGGCCAGCATCGCGTCCAGATCTTCCGGAAGCAGACGACGATTGCCCCGCGGAGGGGAGCAGGGCGATACGGAGCGCGAATCGGACATGGCGCGCAGGCTACAGCGCCTCCCTGACGCTCACTCACAGACGCCCCTACGCGGACATGCACCTATGCCGCTGTGTATTGCCGCCACGTCCCTCGTCCCGGCCGACCGGGCCGGCACCGGCGGGGCAATCGCGGTCGCGCTTCCAGGGACGGCCGTTTTTGGCCGCGTTGCAGGTGGCGTCAGAGCAGGGGGTGGGAGTGGCGATCGGCACGCCGGTCCCGGTGTCCATGTGAAGGGCGCACCGGTTGCGTCGACGCAACCGGTGCGCCCTTCATGAGGGGGTTCACTCGGACGAGGCCCGGGAAGTCGCGGCCATCACGCCGAGGCCGCCGCGTCCGCCGTCACTTGCTGCCGTACTCCCAGTGCCACGGCTCGTAGGGGTTGCTGTAGGCCCAGGCGGGGTGGAACCAGCCGTACTTCTTCGAGTGGTTCTCCATCCACTTGAACTGGCGCGAGCTGTCGTTCTGGATGCCGCCGCACAGGTCGAGCGCGCGGCCCCAACCGTGGTTGCTGGTGCCGGGCCGGGCGGCCATGCCGCTCGGCATGGTCGCGTACAGCTGCTTCTGCTTGGAGTACGGGCGGTAGGAGCTCGTGACGCAGATGTCGGTGCCGAAGTGCTTCTTGTACGCGGCGTTGAGCTTGTAGAACGCCAGCGCGGCGTCAGCCCGCAGCTTGTGCCCTGCCTGCGGCAGCGAGCAGAGGTAGCGGGACGGGATGCGGCCGTTCGGGAACTCGCGCGCCTTCTTGCTCCGCGAGGCGTCGCAGTCGGGCTCGGCGGCCGACGTGCGCTTGGCGGTCGACCCGGTCTTGGCGGACGTCTTGGCGGACGTCTTGGCGCTCGTCTTGGCCGCCTCGTTCACCGCGGCCAGCGAGTGGTTCGCCGCCACCGCGGTCGCGGCGCCGGTCTCCGCGACCGCTCTCTCGCCGTCGCTCGGACCGAACGCCGCCGCCAGCCCGCTGGTCAGCATTCCGGCGAGAACGACACCGGTCCACGGCAGGACGATATTGCTGTTCTTTCCAGGCAGAAACTTCACGGCAATTGACTCCTATCCCCCATACCGCCTACCGGGTTAGCTGACGGATTCGGGCGTGGAAGTCGCCCTACGGCGCGCTCGAACAGAGAAAGCGCCGATTCACCCCTGCGACGGAACGGGCACTATTCGGCCCGCGAACCGCGCGCGTTGGTTCCCCGGCTCCGCAAAGGACGCGGATTAGGCGTTGCCGTCTTCACTTGGAACCTGGATGCCATGCGATCCTGGCGACCAGGAGCACTCCCCCCGGGACCGACATCACGGCACGGCGGCCCGGTTCGACGTGTCCGGCGCAAGGCAGACACCGAATGACGATGGACCGTACCAAACCTGTCAAACGACGGCAAACGGGACACCAAGCCCCGTCCTCGCCTGTGGCGCGCAGGTCAAGACCCTGCATCAGGCCCTGACGGGCCGCGCAGGAGGGGCGGTGCGCCTCGGCACCCCAGCGCTCGGCAAGCGCGCCTCCCATCGCGTCTCGGTCTGCGCGCCCCGAGGCGGCTTGGGCTGAGCGGTCGGCCCTCTGCGGAACCGAGCGCCGTCCCCGGCGCCGTCCCCGGCGTCGTCCGGCCTGCCGCCTCCCGGCCACGGATCGGAGCAAGGCGGGCACCCCATTGCGGCGAGGAGAGCGCCGGGACGACCGCGGTTCACGGACGCGAAGATCCTGCACGTACAGCCACCGGGCACAACGGCACGGCGTTCGTCGAGGGCGAACGGGCACGAGTCGACCGGCGCGGGCGCGGGCAAAGCACCGTGGAGTCCCCTCACGCAGCGGAGAGGGCATGCCGAGGAACAGGGGGCGGCCACGTGGCGGCGCCGGCCGGGGCGGCGCGGGGCGACCTGGCTGAGCAGGGCCAGGTTGGCGAAGCGGACGGTGTGGCGCCGGCGGCGCAGCCGCATGGCCGCGTAGGCGGCGGCCAGCAGCGGGATCAGGGTCAGCAGCCAGAGTCGTTCGGGCGACAGGAACGTCATGGGCGCACCCCCTTGGCGGCGACGGCGCGTCCGGCGGCGCGGCGTTGGCGCACCGCGAAGCGGGCGATGTCGGCGATCCAGTCGCGGTCGGTGCGGAGGACGAGGTGATGGGCGCCGGCGCAGCGCCCCTCCCACCGGCGAAAACCTGCTGGACCTGGGGTGCGGCGAGTGTGCGGTGCGCTCGACAACGGCCAGGGGCCTGTCTTCGCAGGCTTCCGCATGCCACGTTGTTGTGCGGAATGACCGATTCGTCGGATCATCCGTGGTCGACCATGGAAGGATCCCACGGCATGCGCATACGGCCGGTTTACGACATCGTCGCGCTGCTGGCCCGGCTGGGAGTCGGCAGCGTCTTCATCGCGCACGGCTGGCAGAAGATCGAGGCGGGCACCGCCGCCACCGGCAGGTCGTTCGAGCAGCTCGGCGTGCCCGCCCCCTCGGCCGCCGCCATCTACGCCACCTTCGCCGAGCTGCTGGGCGGGCTCGCCCTGATCGTGGGCGTGGGGCTCCCGATCGCCGGGACGGCCCTGTTCCTCGACATGGCGGGGGCCTTCGTCTTCGTGCACGCCCGCAACGGCCTGTTCCTGGTCGACGAGGGCAAGGCCGAGAACGGTTTCGAACTCGTCCTGGTCCTGGGGCTGGCGAGCCTGCTGTTCGCGGCGGGCGGAGGCGGCCGGCTGTCTCTGGACCACCGGCTCTTCCCGCCCCTGGCGGGCAGAGGCGGCGAGGAGGCCACGCCGCCGGAGCCGGACGAGTCGCGGGCCCTCCGTTCCGGATCGACCGGCGGCGCTACCACGGCCGACACGTCACGCTCCGACACCTCGGGCGAGGCAAAGCGGCGGCGCCGCGCGGCGGGCGGCGGCGACGGCGAAGCCACGGCGAGCGGCGCCGAGGCCGCGGACGCCCCCGATGTCCCTGCCCCGACGCGCGGCAAGCAGAAAGGCGGCAGGATCCGCCGGAAGACGACGAAGGCCAAGGCCGAGGAAACGGCCCCCGACGAAGAGTCGTCCACAGCCGCCGACGCTTCACCAGAGGCGCCTTCGGAAGGGGCGACCGGTGGAAAGTCCCGCGGCACGCCCCGGCTGGCGGCCGAAATCATCAGCGACACCAGCAATGACGTCCGCGTGGCCGGTAAAGGCAAGCGATCACAGTCCTGAGGATTGCGACGGCTCTCGGCCACGTGTTGATCGCAATGGCGCACAAAGGCTGGACCGCGGTCTCGGCAATGGACGGCGTTCGAGCGCAACTGCGCCCGCGGGCGTTGGACGTCGGGGCCGCGTGTCAGCATCTCTACAGGACGCCGCGCTCCGTCGACGGTTCAGCGGCCTGTGATGCGGCGAAGCATCGCTTCGGTGTGCTCCTTGGTGAACTTCTCCGGAGGGCCGCTGATCTCGACCTCGCCGCCGGGGATGGGCGAGCTGACCTGGGGCGAATACAGCACCTGCCCTTCGGCGACGATGGCGATCCGGTTGGCGGGCGGCTGCGCCCGGGCCGCCGCTGCCGTCAGCGCGGCGAACGCCTGGGCGTCCTGTCGGGTGAGCGTGATCCTCACGCTGTAGCCGTTGCGGCCGCTCACCGGGTCGGGCGGCTGGACGCGGATGTCGTCGACCCTGCCGACCGTCATACCGGACCCGACCTTGAGGCATTCGCCGGAGTCCGGATCCGGCAGCAGGCCGATTCCGCAGGGAGCGGCCTCGACGGCCTCGACGGCGAGAAACCGCACCGGCCGTTTCAAGGTCGTGGGTCCGCCCGAATCGGCGTCCTTCTGGTCGCGTAGAAGCAGAAAAGCCGCCAGCCCGACTGCCACGACGACCGCGAACACCAGTGCCGATACAAGGACGGGCAGAAGCGACGACCTGCTCGGCGGCGGACTTCCAGGAAATGGCTGAGGGGGACCGCTGGGCGGGAGAGCGCTCTTCACCAGCCCAGTATGGACGGCCCCTTTCGCTCGCACCACGCCCTTTTCCCAGCCGGCCATCCGCCCGTGCGGCCGGCGCCGACCGCGCGCAATCCGGGATTCCATTCGCGCCACCCGCCCAAATCCACAGGCCGGGGCGGGCGCGACGGCCGTGAGTTTGCGCGCTTCACGACGTCCACCTGCGTCTTCCACCTGCGTCGGCGGTGCGCCGTTGTGCACCCGGACGTCTTTCGCCGACTTCTGCACCGTCTTCGCCCTGCCGTCGGCTCTCGCCCATCTTCTGGTGATGCCCGGAAGGCCGCTCATCGGGAGGCGTCCGCCACCTGTGCGCGGTGAGGGGCGAGGGTGCGCTCCAGGTGATCGGTCAGCCAGTCGGACAGCTCCCCGGTGCCGTCGACGGCCCAGGTGAGCATCGCGCCGCAGTAGGCGGCGTAAAGATCGGCGGCCAGCGTCTCCGGCGAGGTCTCCGCGGTGAGCAGCCCGCCCTGGACCGCCTCGGTCACGAGCGCGGCGATCTCCGCGCGGAGCGCCCGGCTCTGGGCGACGGCGTGCGTGCGCAGTTCGGGGTCGGTGAGGTCGAGCTGCAGGAACGCGAGGTTGTTGGCCAGGCTCTCGGGGGTGGTGATGCCGCTCGGCAGTCCGGCCAGGGTGGCGACGAGCGCGGTCAGCGGGTCGGGGTGGGCAGCCCTGGCGTCGGCGAAGATGCCGGCGACGTTGGCCGCCTCCCTGGTGGCGAAGGCCACCAGCAGGCCGCGCTTGGAGCCGAACCGCTGGGTCAGCGCGGGCGCCGTCAGGCCGGCTCGTTCGGCGACCGCGGCCAGCGTGAGGCCCTTCGGGCCGACGGCGGAGACGACGGCGGCGACCGCCTCGAAGATGGCGTCGTCGCTCACGGAGCGGGGGCGTCCGGTCATGGGCCCATCCTAGCGGCATTGCTTTATTAATGACAATAAAGTAAGTTCGGCGGCATGACCGGCTCGCCCTCTCCCACCACCGCCATCGACCTCACCGGCAAGGTCGCCCTGGTCGCCGGGGCGACCCGTGGCGCCGGCCGCGGCATCGCCGTCGAGCTGGGCGCCGCCGGCGCGGTCGTCTATGTGACCGGCAGGACCACCGCGGAGTCGCCGTCGCCGATGGGACGGCCCGAGACCATCGAGGAGACGGCACGGCTCGTGGACGAGGCCGGCGGAACCGGGATCGCCGTGCGGGTCGACCACGGCGACGCCGACCAGGTGCGGGCGCTCGTCGAGCGGATCGACCGCGACCACGCCCGCCTCGACCTGCTCGTCAACGACATCTGGGGCGGCGACCCGCTGACCCAGTGGGACGTCCCGTTCTGGGAGCACGACCTCGACAACGGTCTGCGGATGCTGCGCAACGCGATCGAAACGCACATCATCACCAGCCGGTACGCGGCCCCGCTGATGATCCGCGCCTCCGGCGGGCTGATCGTCGAGGTCACCGACGGCATCGGGGACGGCTACCGCGGCTCGTTGTTCTACGACCTGGTCAAGGCGTCGGTGATCCGCCTCGCCCGCGCCCAGGCCGAAGAGCTCAAGCCGTACGGGGTCGCGGCGGTCGCCGTGACACCCGGGTTCCTGCGCTCCGAGGCCGTCCTGGACCACTTCGGCGTCACCGCCGACACCTGGCGCGACGCCATCGCCAAGGACCCCCACTTCGCCGCCTCCGAGACGCCCCGCTACATCGGACGCGGGGTCGCCCACCTCGCGGCCGACCCCGACAAGATGAGCCGCACCGGCACCGCCACCAGCAGCTGGGACCTCGCCAAGCGGTACGGGTTCACCGACATCGACGGCACCACCCCTGACTGGGGCCGCCACGCCCGGGAGAACCTCTGATGGGCGGCGTCACGGCGGGCGACACCCGCGTCACCGGCTCGTCCCGGCTCACGCTGATCCTGCTGTGCGCCGCCCAGTTCATGCTGGTCGTCGACGTCGTGGTGGTGAACGTCGCACTGCCGACGATCCGCGCCGACCTGGCCATTCCCGACGGCCGCCTCCCGCTGGTCGCGGTCGGCTACACCCTCACCTTCGGCAGCCTGCTCATCGTCTTCGGCCGGATCGGCGACCTGTTCGGACGGCGCCGCCTGTTCCTGATCGGTCTCGGCGCCTTCACCCTCGCCTCGCTGGCCGCCGGCCTCGCCCAGACCGAGTGGCAGATCCTTGCGGCCCGGGCCGGGCAGGGCGTCGGCGCCGCGATGGTGTCGCCCACGGCGCTCGCCCTGCTCACGACGGCCTTCGGGGAAGGCGACCGCCGCAACCGCGCCCTCGGCTACTGGGGTGCGGTGGGGTCGGGCGGCGCGATCGCCGGGCAGCTTCTGGGAGGCGTCGTCACCGACCTGTTCGACTGGCGGTGGATCTTCCTCATCAACGTGCCGATCGGCGTCGTCGCCCTCGCCGTGGCACGCCGCCGCCTTCACGAGAGCCGGGCCGAGGACCGGCCCGTCCTCGACGTGCGCGGCGCGGTCGCGCTCACCGTCGCGCTCGCCGCCGCCACCCTGTCGCTCACCCACTACGCCGAAGGCGGCCACGCCGTCCAGGCCACCTGGCTCCTCGGCGTCGCGATCGCCGCGTTCGGCGTGCTCGTCGCGGTCGAGCGCAGCCACCGCGCCCCCCTCGTCGACCGCCGCCTGTTCCGCGTCGGCGGCGTCGCCCGAGCCAACGCGCTGCTCGCCATCGACGCCGGGACGCTCGGCGCGTCGTTGTTCTTCACGACGCTCTACATGCAGGTCGTCCTGGGCCACTCGCCGCTCGCCGTCGGCGCGGCCTTCGCGCCGATCACCTTCCTCATCCTGCTGATCTCACCGCGCGCCGGAGCGCTCACCACGCGCCACGGCCCCCGGCCGCTGATCGCGACCGGCTTCGCGCTGCTCGCCGCCGGCATGCTGCTGCTGGCCCGCGTCCCCACCGACGGCACGTACTGGCGCGACGTGCTGCCCCCGCTGCTCCTGCTGGCGGTCGGCTCGGGCCTCTCCTACGCCCCGATCTTCGTCGCCGGCACCGGCGGCGTCCCCGACCGCGATCAGGGTCTGGCCTCCGGTTTCCTCAACTCCGCCCAGGAGCTGGGCGCCGCCGTCGGCGTCGCCGTCCTCGGCGCGATCGCCACCGCCGCCACGTCCGGCGACGGCGTCGCCGCGTTGACCACCGGTTACCGCGCCGGTCTCCTCACCGCCGCCGCCGTGACCGCCGTGAGCTCGAGCCTCGTCATCGGGCTTCCCCGCCAAGGCGCGAATGCCGACGATCACTAGCGCCCCGCGTCGGAGTGCTTCTTCCGGCTCCGCGTGGCATCGAACGCGAACCGGGCCTGTCCGGTGGATCATGCGTTGATCCAGTGCACGTCAGTCGTCTCGCCTGGCGAGGGCAGGCGGCGCAACGTGCGAAACGCTGGTCATCCTCGCGAGTGAGACTCTCCGGGGACGGTGCGGACTGCGACATCTGCACCGTCCCCGGAAACGTTCACGCCCGCCGCAACGAGCCACTGAGCCCGAGCGACTTCGCCTCGCCCTTGAGGTGTCCGGCGGATCATGCGCTAGTTCACAGCAGGATGGTGACCAGGACGATCGCTGCCCGGGAGTTGCGGTCGAATCGGCTGAACCGCGTGGCGATCCCGCGCCATCGCTTCACATGGCCGTGCGGCGGGCCGCTTCGGTCGGGATGGCGCTGCCCGTAATAATTCCTTTTCGCTGCGCATTCCGCACGGTCACCATGGGGGCATGTGGAATACGGTCGGCGTGGCGGCTGCGCGGCTGGCCATCGGCGGGGTCGGGCTGCTGCTGGCCATCACGTTCGGCGAGGCGGCGTCTCAAATGTACGACGACATGCGCAGCTTCAAGCATGCGCCGCATTGCGAATCCCGCATGCCCGGCGACCAACGGGAATGCGTGGCCACCGTCACCGTGACGGTGGTCGACCGGTCCGTCCACGTGGACAGGGACGACCCTCCGCACCCTGTCCAGCCGCCGCCGGCTCCGCCTCCGCCGCCCCCGATGCCGCCGTTCATCAGGCTCGTCCCGGTCGCCGCGAACGCCGTGCCCGTCTCGGACGCGCCGCTCGTGCGGGCAGCGGCCGCGTCCACGACCCACTACTACGTGACCATTCGCATGCCTGACGGCAAGAGACGGGAGCTGAAGGTCGGTAAGAAGCTGTATGACCAGGCCGAGCCCGGCACGTCGGGGCGCGCTCAGGTGTGGCGCGGCCACGTCACCCGGCTCGCGGTCGGCACCGAGAGCAAACGGTTCTCGCTGTTCATTCCGTTCTTCCTTGGATGGATGATCGCCTGGGCTGGCCTGCTTCTCTTCCTCGGCGCGCTGTTCTACCCGATCGGCGAAAGCTCCGGTTACGTCTTCGCTGGTTGGTATGTCGCCGGCGTGGCTGTGTTCTATCTGCTTAAGGACTGGCGAGACGCGATGTTCGTAGTACCGGCGGTCGTCGGGACCTTCCTCAGCGTGCAATGGCTGTTGACCGTCCCTCTCAAGCGAGACTCCTGGTCCTACTGACATGCGGCAGAGGAGGCTGTAGACCGAAAGGCGCCCTCTCTGGTGACGCTGTGCCGCATCTTACGTGCGGACTATGGCCATGCTCCTTCCGCGCACTGGCCGCGCTGTAGACCGAGGCCGCGCTGCTCGGCGGTCTCGACGAGAACAAGGCGACGCCGTGGCGGCGGGCCTCGACATCGGCGGAGGCTCGAAGCGAGCGCGTCGAGTTGCGCGGACCGGTGGGGCGTGCACCCCTTCCAAGCCCCACTGCTCATGCGCGCCCCCACCCCGCCCCGGCGGCCCTTTCTCAACGCCCCGCCGCAGCTCGTCGCGAGCGGCTGCGGGCCGCGCTCGAGACGTCACGCGTCCGAGGCGGAGCCGGCCACCGCCGACGTCGTCTTCAACGCGGCTGCGCAGTTCGGCCCAGTCGCCGTGCGCCATGGGTTCTCACTTTGCCAACCGACCATGACGCTCAGCTGGTAAGGCGGTCTGCGGGGCGGGTGCCGTTCGTATGCGCGTCTGCCGCTGGGCACGCCCTCCTGCCGGGATGCGGCGCATCCGCATGCCCGGCGGCGGCGTCATGTCGGTGCAGACCGTGTGCCTGAGATGGCACTGGGAGCCGTACCGCTACGTGCGCCATGTCGACGGCGAACCGGCCAAGCCGTTCCCCGACTGGCTGGCCGACCTGCGCCGCCGCGCCGTCACCGACGCCTACGGCGACCACGGCGGGTACCGGCCCGACGTGGCGCTGCGACCGGTCCGGCGAGGAACACCGGGACGTGCTCGGCGCGGGTCGTACCCCACCATGCATGCGAACACCACCTGAGGCGGCGGCCAATCAGCACGACTCGCGGCGAGCGCTTCGTCGGCGTTTCCGGCCGTCAGGTGTGATGTCCTCGGCGACTCGAATCCGATCGATACGCTCGGCTCGTGAGGTGGTCCGCCCATGCGGGTGTCGCCTCTTCCAGGCCGCGCGGTCATGCGCTCACCGCGGCGCTGTGGTTCCAGACCACGCGGGACGGCGGTGAGGATCTGGGCGAGTCCGTCGGCGAGGACGTCGAAGGTGAGGACGATGCGCGGACCATGTCGTCACCAGCGACTTCGTCCTGGACTCGCGCCCGGCCGACACCCATCAATCCCAGGCCTCGCTCATCGACAAGTACCTGGCACGAGTGGACGAGCAGTTCGGCGGAACGCTGGCATGGCCGGCCCGGCACGGCTGGATCGACGACGCGCACCTTCTAACCAGACACCGATCTGGCGCGCGGGTCCGTCATGTGGGGTCGGGGCGGCCGATTCCCGACAGGTCCCTGGTCACCACGCTGTTGCGGTCGGTGACGCGGCAGCCGAAGGAAAGCTGCGGCCATAGACCGGCCAGCTCCTGACGGCTGCGTTCGCTCCATTCGCGGGCGAGCTCCGCACGCGTCTTGTAGAAGTTCAGGGCGTATCCGCCCGAGTGAATGCGCAGGAGGGTGAAGCCGCCGGGATATTCCTTCACCGCTGCGACCTCCTGCTGCACCACCGCAGGAGCGAGAGGGAACACCGAACGCTGGTTGCGATGGGTGTGGCCGGCGTGGTGCAGCAGCACTCCGGGAGTCCGCGCGTACGCGGTCAGGATCCTGAGCGCCTGCCCGGGGTCGAGCGACTGGCTTCCGGTGAGCGCGAGCGGCGCGTTCTCCACGAACAGCGGATGGTGCCCGAACACGATCGTCGGACGGTCGCGGTCGGCGGCGAGCTCGCGCTCGAACCAGGCGAGCTGCTCGGCCGACAGTCCGCCCGCGTCGCCGCCGTCGCCGGGTTTGTCGTAGGTGTCGAGGCCGATGACGCGCAGGCCGTGCAGGTCGCGGGAGAAGTACGTCGGCTCGTCCCCGTCGAAGAAGCCGTCGCGGAAGCAGTCGCCGCCCTGCCAGCGGCCGGGGCTGCAGGAGGCGTAGTCGGAGCCTTCGTGGGCGCGGTCGTGGTTTCCGCGCGCCACGAAGTAGTCGCGGCGGTGGGCGCCGAAGCGGTCGAGCAGCTGTTTGGCGCGCGCCACGTCCTCGGGCTCGGCCTCCGCGCTGATGTCGCCCGCCGCCAGCAGGTAGGTGGCTCCGCGCCGCCGAGCGTCCTCCACCAGGGCCTTCGCCATGACGTCGGGATACGGCGGGCGGCCCGGCGCCTGCTCGATTCCCTTGATCCACGGCAGCTGACCGACGAGTCCCGCGACGGTCTCCCCCAGGTGCAGGTCGTTGCACAGGGCGATGGAGAACAGGAACCGGCCGGGCGGCGGCTGCGGGGTGGTGAACCTGTAGACGCCTCCGGCCAGCGGGTCGCCCGCAGCCTGCCCGCCGACCAGCGGTGTCGCCGTGGCCGCCTTGCCGCGCGAACGCGCCTGGTAGTAGTAGGTCCGTCCCGGCTCCAGGCCGGTCAGCTCCACGTAGTGGTAGGCGGTGTCGGCGTCCTCTGCGACGGTCTGGGTCAACCGGGACGGATGCGTTCCGTACACCACTTCGCCGTCGGCCGGGGCGGGCCTCATGCGGCCGAGGCCGTCGTCCGTGCCGGGTTCGCCGGTGTACCAGGTGATGACTGCGCTGGTCTCGGTCAGCGTCACCAGTTCCAGGTTGACGGGCTGGACGGCGTCCGCATCCGCCTGTTCAGTGCGCAACAATGAAGCGCCCGCCATGAGAGCGCCCAAGCCCAACAGCTGCCGGCGGCTTGGGTGAATCGTCCCGCAGCAGAACACGGCCGAAGCGTCTCAGCGTCGCCGCGTCCTCACCAGACCCAAACAGTTGCCATGCCATGGCGCGGCACAAACGGCAGCCGCGCCCCCGCAGGCCATGAACGCCGCTGGACGACCAGCGCTGGTGGCCCCAAGGGCGTTCCAGCGGCATGGACGCCGGACATCCCTCAAGCGGCAGCCTGCGGCGGCAGATTCGTCACGTCGGCCTTGCGAGTCCCCTCTCCCTCGTTGACGGGGGACGGCGGCTCGTCAGCAGAAGCCTGTCCGCGCTGTTGTCACGAGTCGGCCACCTGGATGACGACCTTGCCGGGAGTGCCGGTCTTTTCCCTGAACGCCTGCCGGGTCGCGGACAGCGGGTAGACACCGCCGACCAGCGGCCGGAGCCGGCCCTGGTGGACCCGGCGGGCGAGTTCGGCGAGCTGGTCCCGGTTCGGCTCGACGACGAAGAACACCGCGCGGACGCCGGGCGGGGTCGCCTTCGGCGGCGCCGCCACGGCGACCAGGGTGCCGCCGGGGCGCACGACGGCCGCCGAACGCTCCAGCACCTCCCCGCCGATCACGTCCAGCACGAGGTCGACCTGCCCGGCGTCCTCGAACCGCTCCGCCGCCAGGTCGACGAACGCGTCGGCGCCGAGGTCGAGCACGGTCTTCCGGTCGCGTTCCCGGCCGGTGCCGATGACCCGGGCCCCGGCCTCGCGGGCCAGCTGGACGGCGACCGACCCCACGCCGCCGCCCGCGCCGTGGATCAGCACGGTCTGCCCGACCTGAAGCCGCCCGTGGTCGAACAGGGCCTGCCAGGCGGTCAGTCCCGCGATCGGCAGCGCCGCCGCCTGGACGTGATCGACCGTCGCGGGCAGCGGAGCCAGGTTGCGCGCCTCCACGGCCACGTACTCGGCGAGCGTCCCGTCGCGCGTCCAGTCGGTCAGCCCGTAGACGCGCTGCCCGACGGTCAGCCCGGTGGTGCCCAGCCCGAGTTCGACGACCTCGCCGGAGACCTCGTGCCCGGGGATGGTCGGCGTGCGGTCGCGGCCCGCGCGGTCGGTCCAGGTGCCCGGCCAGCCGAGCTCCCCGGGCGTGAACCCGGCCGCGTGCACTTTGACGATCACGTCGTTCTCGGCGGCGTGCGGGTACGGAGCGTCCTCCAGCATCAGGCCGTCGATGCCGGCGTCGCGGTCATGGACGCGGATGGCCTTCATGCGCGGCCTCCTCGAATCGCATCGGTTGATCTTGTCTGCCGCCAGGGAGACGGCACACGGCGGGGCGATGTGACGACGTTCTCTGACCGGTGTCTGGGGGCCGCTGGAGTCCCTGTTTCCGACCCTACGAAGCCGCAGGTCGGCCGCTCACTCCGGGGTGCGGCGAGCGTCGGTGTCCGCCTGTCCGCGGTCTCACGGGCGGCGACCCGCACGGGTGGTGACCACCGCGACCGCGGCGGTCACCGCGGAGAGGACTCCCCAGCACAGGGTGAAACTGTGGGACAGGTCCCTCAGCAGGCCGAGCGCGGGCGGCGCCAGGATGACGGCGATCTGGGTGACGGCCATGGCCAGGCCCAGCGCGAATCCCGTCTTGCCCGGCGGAGCGGACTCGGCCACGTAGGCGACCCACGGCCCGTACCAGCCGATCCCGAAGAAGCCGAGCCAGACGAACAGCAGGCAGGCCGCCGCGGGAGAACGTCCCAGCGGAGTCATCAGCACCGCCGTCCCCGCGGCCACGGCGATCATGCAGGCCGCGACGACGGTGTAGCGCCCGGATGCGCTGCGGTCGCTCCAGGCCGCCAGGCAGATCCGGCCGGCGACACCCGCCGCCTGGACCGCCACGAAGACGAGGGCCGCCGCGGTCTCCCCGACGGAGGCGGTCTCGTGGAGGTGCAGCACGGTCAGGACGCCCAGGCCGCCGTGCACCGAGACCATGCTCGTTCCGGACAGCAGGATCTTGACCATGGACGGTTCGCGCAGCATCCGCAACCTGGACTTCAGCGGGGCCCGCGACCGCGCCCCGTCGGGACCGCCGTCCTGGGAAGGGCCATGGTCGGGCGGGCGGCGATAGAACGCCATGAAGGCGACGGCTCCCAGCAGCGCGACGAGTCCACCCGCCACGAGCGTCGCCCGCCAGCCGAGGGCGGTGGCGAGGAAGGGCAGCACGGCCGCGGCTAGAACACCGCCCAGAGGAAGGCCCGCCTGGCGGATGCCCATGGCCAGCCCCCGCTGCGACACGTCGAACCAGGACGCCACCGACTTGCTCCCGCCGGGTTGGACGGTGCTGTAGCCCGCGCCGACGACGAGCAGGACGAGGAGCAGGGACGCGTATCCGGGCGCGAGGCTGCCCGCGGCCAGGCTGACGGCGACGACGCCGGCGCCGATGCCGACGACCCAGCGCTCGTCGCAGCGATCCAACAGCTCCCCGGCCACCAGCAGGCCGACCAGGGGGACCAGCTGGGACGCCGAGAGGAGCAGGCCCAGCTGGGCGGTGCTCAGGTCCAGGCCGCGTTGGAGGTGGACGCCCAACGCCCCGATGCCCTGCATGAAGAACCCGGAGGCGGCCTGGGTGAAGGTGGCGACGCCGAGGATCACCCACCGGTAGCGCCACGGGTCGGCTGTGCGCCCGGCGGCGTACGTGTGATCGTCCTGTCCGCGCGGCAGGCCGCCGGAGCGGTCGCGATCGACGTGGACCACGCCGCGCCTCACGTGCCCTGCGCGGCCGTGCGGCGGATACGGGCCGGGTGACCGGGCTCGGCGGCGCCGGCGGCCGCCTGCCGCGCATCGGTGCGGTGCGTCATGCCGGCCAGCCTGCTGTAATGGGCTTATGCACCTCAACCCTTACGGCGAGGACGCCGTGAACCTCGCCGCCGACCTGGCCAACCGGCGTCCGGCCTCCGCGCAGGAGCTCGCCGACCGCTGTCAGGCCGCCGGGCTGGTGGTGGAGCAGCCGGTCACGCCGGAGGACCTCGACCGCGCCCTGGCCGCGCTGGACGCCTGGGAGAAGGTCGTCGACGCCGCCGACGAGCGCGAACGCGCGGAGCTGCTCAACCGGATGCTGGCGGAGGCCGCCGCCCACCCGCGGCTGACCGACCACGCGGGCGACGGGTGGCACCTGCACTACCGCGACGACGGGCAGCCGCTCGGCTCCGTGCTGTTCGCCCTCATCTCCGTCGGCACGGCGCTGCACCTGGCGGGACGGGGCATGCACCGGCTGCGCCGGTGCGAGGTCGCCGAGTGCACCACGATCTTCGCCGACACCACCCGCAACGGGCGGCAGCGCTACTGCTCCCAGCGATGCGGCAACCGCGACGCGGTACGGCGCCACCGCGCCCGCGCCGCGCAGCGGGCCGCCTCGTAAGCCCCGCGCGGCGCAGAACCGCAGGAGCCGCTGGTCGTTCGGCTATCGCCGAGATTGCGACAGCCCTCAGCGCGGCTGCGTCGATCGGTCCAGAGCTGCGAGTCCTCCGGCACCACCAGTCGGCGTCGAGCCGACCATGGCCGTCCGGGAACGCCTACAAGGAGCCCGGTCGGCCTCCGGCGCAATCGCGACGCTGTGAACTGGACAGACAGCGCGATCACGACGCTCCTCAGCGCGGCTGCGCGTCGACGTAGTGGATGAGCTGCCAGGCCGCGCGTCGGGCCGCGACTCGGGTGACTCCGCTTTCGACACGCCCGACGTTCTCCAGCGCGTGCGCCGCGGTCGACCCGAGCCGCAACGACCATGCTTGGCACTGGGAGCGCCTGCAACAAGCCTGCTGCTTGGCCGTCTCCACTACGATCGCGCCGCTGTGCGCGCGAGTGACGGTTAATCGAGCGGGCGCCATACGGAGCCGTTGATGGGTCCGGCAGCATTACCTGCGCGTGCAGCGGATCAATGGCCACCACATGCCCGCACATCGGTGCGTGTGCTTGCGGCCGCGGGCGGCGTCGGCGATGTGCGGCAGCGGGAATGCCGAAGGGGCGGACCTGTGCGTCGGCATTCGGGGCCCTACCGGTCGTGTGGCGCCACCCGGCCCAGCTGGTGGTCGGCCGCGCTCAGCGCCTCGTCGACCAGCCGCCGCAGATGGCCGTGGCGCAGCGCGTAGATCACCCGGCGGCCCTCCTTGCGGGCGGTCACGAGCCCGGCCAGGCGCAGGCGGGCCAAGTGCTGGCTGACCGCGGGGCGGGGCGCGGCGCAGGCCTTCACCAGCGTGGTCACGTCGGCCTCCCCCTCGCCCAGCCGCCGCACCAGAGTCAGGCGCGTCCGGTCGGCGAGCAGGCCCAGCACCTCCACCGCCACCGCCAGCCGCTCGCCATCGTCATGCTCCTGCGAGGCATGCGCACCTGATAGATGCATGCGTGCGTTCATACGCACATAATGGTGGAGTCGCGACCCCCCGTCCAACCGCTCGCCTCCGGAAGGTGCGCCCCGTGAGCCAGCAACCCGGCATCTGCGAACCCCACGGCCACGACCACCGCCACCACAGTCACGGCCAGGCGAGCCGCGATCACGGCGAGGGACGCTGGAGCCGCATCCGCCACCGGCTCGTGCACCTTGTGACACCGCATGGCCACGACGCCGCGGACAAGGTCGACACGGCGATGGAGACCTCCCGCGAGGGCATGCGCACCCTGTGGCTGTCCCTCGGCGTACTCGGGCTCACCACGGCCGTCCAGGCGTTGATCGTCGCGCTGTCGGGGTCGGTGGCGCTGCTGGGCGACACCGTCCACAACGCGGCCGACGCGTTGACGGCGGTTCCTCTCGGCATCGCCTTCCTGATCGGCCGGCGGGCGGCCGACCGTCGGTACACCTACGGGTACGGCCGCGCCGAGGACCTGGCGGGGATCGTCATCGTGGCCGCCATCGCCGCCTCGTCGGCACTGGCCGGGTACCAGGCGGTGGAACGTCTGCTCGACCCGCGCGACATCGACCACCTGTGGGCGGTGGCCGCGGCCGCGCTGATCGGCTTCCTCGGCAACGAGTGGGTGGCCCGCTACCGCATCCGCACCGGCCGCCGGATCGGTTCGGCCGCCCTCGTCGCCGACGGCCTGCACGCCCGCACCGACGGGTTCACCTCTCTGGCCGTCCTGTTCGGCGCCGCGGGAGCGGGCGTCGGCTGGCAGGCCGCCGACCCGGTCGTCGGCCTGCTCATCACCGCGGCCATCCTCATGGTGCTCAAGGACGCGGCCCGCGAGGTCTACCGGCGCCTGATGGACTCGGTGGACCCGGCACTGGTGGACGCCGCCGAGGCCGCGCTGCGGAGGGTCGGCGGAGTCCGCGGCGTCGGCCAGGTACGGATGCGCTGGATCGGGCACCACTTGCGCGCGGAGGCCGACATCGTCGTCGACCCGCGTCTGACCGTCGTCGAAGCCCATGAGATCGCGGTCGCCGCCGAGCACGCCCTCATGCACGCCGTGCCGCGGCTCACCGCGGCGACCGTCCACACCGACCATGTGCCGCTCGGCGACGATCCGCACCGGGAGCTCGCTCATCACGCTGTGCGCTGACCGCCCTCGGGCGCCCTCCGGACCGCCCGGGCAGGGCGGGGCCGGCGCCAGGTCGATGCGCGTACGCGGTCAGCCCGAGCCCGCCGCCGAGGCTTGGGCCGGAGGGGTGATCGGCATCGCCATGGTGGGCGCGATGCTGCGCAGGGCCTGTTCGTCCCGGGTGGACACGGCGACGACGAAGGCGCCCTGGATGAGGGCCGGCAGCGCGGCGGCGAGGTCGTCGGCGGTGCGGTCGACGCGCACGTCGCCCGCTCCTGACCGCGGCGCAGCACCTCGGCGAGCGGTTTCAGCCAGAGCCCGAGATCACGGCCGATCCGCTCCCGGAACGCCTCGGAACCGGCCGAGGTTCGAACCGGCCGCGGCCGAGCGGCGACCCGTGGCACGGCGCGCGCCGGTGTCTCGATAGCGATCAGGATGGCGACGGCGGCTCACCGGCGGGAACCGAACACGCCGCCGCTGAGTCGTCGTCGCGAACGAAGGCGCGCGCCCCAGGCACCCCGCCATTCTCGGCCTTGTGCCAGGCATGGCACCCCCGCTGGAAACGCAGCGGCGCCCCTCCAACAGACGGCAGAACGATTGCTCCGCGGTGAGCGGGTACGGCCCACGGTGAACGCAGCAGAATCGGGGGGCGACCATGCCAGACAACAAGGGTGTCGCATACGTCAAACCGGGTCAGGTGGAAGTCCACGACATCGAGTACCCGACGTTCGAGGTGAAGGACGGTCCCGGAGTCAACCCGGCCAACGTGGGCCGCAAGACGCCGCACGGCGCGATCCTCAAATGCGTCGCCACCAACATCTGCGGCAGCGACCAGCACATGGTGCGCGGCCGCACCACCGCCCCCACGGGGCTGATCCTGGGACACGAGATCACGGGCGAGGTCGTCGAGACCGGTCCCGACGTCGAGTTCATCAAGGAAGGCGATCTGTGCTCGGTCCCCTTCAACATCGCGTGCGGCCGGTGCCGCAACTGCAAGGAGGGCAAGACCGGCCTCTGCCTCAACGTCAACCCCGACCGGCCCGGATCGGCGTACGGCTACGTCGACATGGGCGGCTGGGTGGGCGGCCAGGCCGAGTACGTGCTGGTCCCGTACGCGGACTGGAACCTGCTGAAGTTCCCTGACAAGGACCAGGCGATGGAGAAGATCCTCGACCTGGCGATGCTGGCGGACATCTTCCCCACCGGCTACCACGGCTGTGTCACCGCCGGCGTCACCCCCGGCTCCACCGTCTACATCGCCGGCGCCGGACCGGTCGGGCTGGCCGCCGCCACGTCGGCCCTTCTGCTGGGGGCGGCCGTGGTCATCGTCGGCGACCTGAACGAGGAGCGGCTCGCCCAGGCGCGCAGTTTCGGCTGCGAGACGGTGAACGTGTCCCAAGGCGACCCGAAGGACCAGATCGAGCAGATCCTGGGAACGCCGGAGGTCGACTGCGGCGTCGACGCGGTCGGCTTCGAGGCGCGCGGCCACGGCGCCGACGCGCAGACCGAGCAGCCGGCGGCCGTGCTGAACTCGCTCATGGAGATCGTGCGCGCCGGCGGCGCCCTCGGCGTGCCCGGACTGTACGTCACCGGCGACCCGGGCGCCCACGACGACGCCGCCAGGGTCGGCTCGCTGTCCATCCGGCTGGGGCTGGGCTGGGCCAAGTCGCACTCGTTCGCCACCGGCCAGTGCCCGGTGATGCGCTACCACCGGCACTTGATGATGGCGATCCTGCACGACCGCGTCTCGATCGCGAAGAACGTCAACGCGACGGTGATACCGCTCAGCCAGGCCCCGGAGGGGTACGAGGAGTTCGACCGGGGCGCCGCGCGCAAGTACGTCCTGGACCCGCACGGCATGCTCGCCAAGGCGGGCTGAACCGCCGCCGTCCGCGGGCTCGCGGCGCCTGTCCGGCTCGGCCCCGGAGCCGCCGCGCGCCTGACTAGGATGCTCCCGTGGACGGAGATCAAGACGGCTGGGGTGGGCTTCCCGGCGCCGACGCGGCGGCCGACGGCACCTCGACCGCGCCCATCCGGCCGCCCGCCGACGGACGGCTCGGCGGACCGCTGGACGTGGACGACCCGTCGCCGGAGACCGAGCCGGCGGAGTCGCTCGGCGACGACCACGGCGGCCGGTACTGCGCCTACTGCGGACGGCCGGTCCCCGCGGAGGCGGGCCGGGACGCCCTGTTCTGCGGCGACGCGCATCGCAGCGCCTACGACCGGGAGATCGCCCGCGGCGACGCCGACGACGACTCCGCGCAGGTCCGGGCCCTGACGCAGGACGTCGACCGGCTCGCCGAGCTGGTGTCCGAGCTCACCGCGACCGCCGCCGCGCTGGGCGAGCGGCTGGACGGCGAGGTCCGCGACGTCCTCGTCCGCGCCGAGGAGGCCCTGGCCGAGGCGCGCGCCGCGCGGCGCGCGGCCGCCGACGCCGACGACCGGACCCGGCGGG
>NZ_BCQU01000094.1:0-24846 GCF_001552235.1 Actinomadura rubrobrunea NBRC 15275
GCGGCGCCGGCCGAAGCCGCCGCCGCGCCCGGCCGCCCCGCCCAGGACGGCCGGAACGCGGACGGCGCCACGGCCTGAGGCTTGCGCGGGTCGCGGCCCGGCCTCAGCTCCGCGCGGGCCGCTCCACCCGCTCCACCTGGAGGGCGTTCTCACGGAACCAGGCCCGCAGCGGCTTCTTGTCGAACTTGCCGACGGTGGTCTTGGGGATCTCGTCGAGGAACGTCCAGTTCTCCGGGACCTGCCAGCGCGCCACCTTGCCGTCGAGGAAGGCCGCCAGCTCCTCGGCCGTGACGGCGCTGCCGGGCCGCCGCACCACGCACGCCAGCGGACGCTCGTCCCACTTCGGGTCCGGCACGCCGATCACGGCGGCCTCCAGCACGCCCGGATGCGCCATCAGGTGGTTCTCCAGCTCCACCGAGGAGATCCATTCGCCGCCGGACTTGATGACGTCCTTGGCCCGGTCGGTGATCTGGAAGAACCCGCGCTCGTCGATCGTGCCGATGTCGCCGGTGCGCAGCCACCCGTCGTGGAACTTCTCCGGCGCCGGGTCCCGGTGGTAGGCGCCGGTGATCCACGGCCCGCGGACCTCGATCTCGCCGACGGACGCGCCGTCCCACGGCAGCTCGCGTCCGGCGTCGTCGACGATGCGCATCTCCACGCCGGCGGTGATCCGGCCGGACTTCATCCGCCAGTCCACGTCCTCGGGCGTGCCGGGCTCCACCCCGGGCGGCGGGAACGCCATGCCGCCGAGCGGGCTGGTCTCGGTCATGCCCCAGCCCTGGATGATCCGCAGCCCGTACCGCTCCTCGAAGCGCTCCAGCATGGCGCGCGGCGCGGCCGCGCCGCCGGAGGTGCCGGCGCGCAGCGACGACAGGTCGATCTCGTGCGCGGCGCCGTACTCCAGGATGCCGTTCCAGATCGTGGGGACCGCGGACGCCACGGTGCTGCGCTCGGACGCGATGAACCGGGTGAGGTGCTCGGGCTGCAGGAACGGCCCGGGCATGTGCAGGGACGCCCCCGACAGCATCGCCCCGTACGGCAGCCCCCAGGCGTTCACGTGGAACATCGGAACGATCGTCAGGACCCGGTCGGCCTCGGTGATGCCGACCAGCGACGCCGACTGCACCGCCATGGCGTGCAGGAACGTCGACCGGTGCGAGTACACCACGCCCTTCGGGTCGCCGGTGGTGCCGCTGGTGTAGCACATGGACGCGGCCGCGCGCTCGTCGATCTGCGGCCAGGCGAAGCCGGGGTCCTCGGCGGCCAGCAGGTCCCGGTAGCGCAGCACGCGGGCGTTGCGTCCCCCGTCCCGCAGCGCCTTCTCCAGCGGTTCGGCGTCGCCGTCGCCCACCACGATGTAGGACTCCACGCTGTGCACCCGCCCGGCCACGCGCGCCAGCAGCGGCAGGAGGCTGTCGTCGACGAGAACCACCCGGTCCTCGGCGTGGTCGATGATGTGCGCGAGCTGGTCCGGGAAGAGCCTGATGTTCAGGGTGTGCAGCACCGCGCCCATGCCGGGCACCCCGAAGTACGCCTCGAGGTGCTCCTGGTGGTTCCAGCAGAAGGTGGCCACCGGGTCGCCGGCCCGCACGCCGAGCCGGGTCAGCGCGGCGGCGAGCCGTCCGGCGTTCTCGGCGATCTGCGCGTAGGTGGCGCGACGCGCGCCCGAACCGGTCCAGGTGACGCACTCGCTCCGCCCGAAGACGCGGGAACCGTGTCGGAGAATCGCGCCGACGGTGAGCGGGAAGTCCTGCATCGTGCTTTGGATCATGCCGTTCTCCCGGGGGTGGGGACGCGTGTGCAGCGGCGGACCATGTGGCGAGGAGCACATACCGACTGGTCGGTTAAACGTTAGGAGCGGCCGTTGCGCGCCGTCAACGGTGCGCCGAGGGTGGTGATGCCGGACCCAGGTTCGGCGGACACTGGCTGAGGTCCGTCACAGCGGGAAGGATCGACGGCGTGATCCCGCGGTGCGGCGACGGGCGGCACGGCGCCGCCCGATGCCAAGCCGTCTCCCTGCACCCGTCTGTCAGGAGGACCTTTGAAGACCCGCACGTTCGCCGGGACGCAGGTCGGCGCCGTCGGCCTCGGCTGCATGGGCATGAGCTGGGCCTACAGCGCCTCCGAGCGCGACGACGACGAGTCGGTCGCGCTGATCCGGGAGGCGCTCGACCTCGGCGTCACGTTCCTGGACACCGCCCAGGTGTACGGGTCCGGGCACAACGAGACCCTGGTCGGCCGCGCGCTGCGCGGGCGCCGCGACGAGGCGGTGCTCGCCACCAAGACGGGCCTGGTCGCCGAGGATCCCGAGCGCATGCGGATGGCGACCCGCGGCACCCCCGAGCACGTGAAGCGCTCGGCCGAGGAGAGCCTGCGGCGGCTGGACACCGACGTCATCGACCTGTACTACCTGCACCGCGTCGACCCGGAGGTGCCGCTGGCCGAGACCTGGGGCGCCATGGCCGAGCTGGTCGCCGAGGGCAAGGTGCGGCACCTGGGCCTGTCGGAGGTGACGGTGGCGCAGGCCGAGGAGGCCCACCGCATCCACCCGGTCGCCGCGATCCAGTCGGAGCTGTCGCTGTGGACCCGGGACCCGATGGGCGCGCCGGGCGGCATCGTCGGCGGGTTCGTCGGCGGCGCACCGGTGGCGGGCGACGAGGGGCCGGGCGACGTGGTCGGGTGGTGCGCCGCCCACGGCGCGGTGTTCGTGCCGTTCTCACCGCTCGGCCGCGGCTTCCTCACCGGCACGGTGACCGCCGCCGACTTCGAGGAGAACGACTACCGGCGGCGCAACGCCCGCTTCCAGGAGGACGCGCTCAAGCAGAACCTGCGCATCGTCGACGTCGTCAAGCGCGTGGCCGAACGGCGCGGCGCCACGCCCGCGCAGGTCGCCATCGCCTGGACGCTGGCGCAGGGCGAGCACGTCATCCCGATCCCCGGCACCAAGAAGCGGCGCTACCTGCGCGAGAACGCCGGCGCCGCCGACCTGGAGCTCACTGAGCAGGACCTGGCCGAACTGGACGACGTCCCGGCCGCCGTCGGCGCCCGCTACTGACCCGCGCCGCGGCGGCGGCGCTCAGCCGACCGAGGCCGAGCGCCGTGCTTCAGCGGCCAAAGCGAGGATGTCGTCGACCGCCCACTGGTCGTAGGCGTGGCGACCGTACTTGACGGCGGCGACGCGGCCGTCCGGGGAGATGAGGAAGTCTGCCGGCAGGCCGAGACGCCCGTTGGGCTGGCGGATGGCGGGGGCGCGGTCGCGTCCGAGGGCGGCCAGGCAGAGCTGGCGGCCGACGGCCACGAGAAGCGGCCCCCACGCGCGCGGGTCGAGCAGCGCGCGTGGGGCGGCCTCCACGCCGAACTCCCGGTAGAGCCGCATGTCGGGGTCGGCGACGAGCGCGAACGGCAGGTCGGCCGCGTACGGGCGCAGCTGCTCGGCGGGGGAGTGGAACACCGCCACCTCGCTGACGCCCGCCGCTTCGATCTCGCCGTGCCGCCGTGCCACCGACCGGAGGTGGAGATTGCAGATCGGGCATCCGGCGAAGCGTCGGAACTGCAGGTGGACGAGCCGTTCCGGGTCGGGAACGGACACCGGCGGGCCGCCGACGGCGGCCAGCGCACGGGCGGGGACCGGCGAGCCGACCGCAAGCCGGGACGCGTTCATGGGGACCTCCACGCGTAGGCGTACAAGATACGCCTACAGGGTAGGCGTATCTTGTACGCTGTCAATACCGGATCCGGCGCGCCCTGGGCCGACGTACGCGTATGCGGTACGCTGCCGGCCGTCATGCCGCGTCCGCGTTCGCTCACTCCCACCCGCATCGCCGAGGCCGCCCTCGCCGTGCTCGACCGCGGCGGCCTGCCCGCGCTCACCATGCGGGCGGTCGCCCAGGAGCTCGGCATGGGCACGATGTCGCTGTACCGGTACGTCGACGACCGCGACGAGCTGGAACGGCTGGTCGTGGATCTGGTGCTCGCCGCCGTCGACACCGACCCGCCGCCCGGCCTCCCCTGGCGGGACCAGGTCGCGGCGCTGGTGCGGCGGGTGCGGGACGCGGTCGCCGCGCATCCCGCCGTCGTCCCCTTGACGCTGACGCACCGGCACCGCTCGCCCGCCCTGATGCGCTGGGGGGAGGCGGTGACGAACGCGCTGGCCGGGGCCGGATTCGACGCACGACGCCGCGTCATCGCGCTGCGGAGCCTGCTCGGCTACCTCATCGGCGCCATCCAGCTCGAACACCTCGGACCGCTGTCGGGGGCGGGCACCGACGCGATCGCCGCCCTGCCGGACGACACCCACCCCCGCCTCGCCGAGACCGCCCGTCACGCACGGGGCGTCACGCCCGAAGAGGAGTTCGACGGAGGGTTGGCCGCGGTCCTCGCCGGAATAGAGGCGACCTTGCGCTGACGTCGGCCGCCGAGCGGGGGCCTGGCCGTTCAGGGCCGGGGGACGAGGCGGGTCTGCTGGGCGGCGATCGCCTCGGCGGCCTCGCGGACGATCCGGTCGATCAGCTCCGCGCACGTCGGCAGGTCGTCGATCACCGCCACGGCCTGTCCGGACGCCATGACCCCCAGATCGGGGCGCCCGTCCACCATGGCGGCCTTGAGCAGCAGCGGCGTGTTCGCGGCCATGAGCACCTGCGCCCACGACAGGTCCCCGCCGCGGCGCATGGCCCGGCCGTCGGCCAGCATCGCCCGCCACGACATGCCGGAGATCTTCTTGAAGCGGGCCGCGTTGCGCACCGCCCGCACCAGGCCGGTGACGCGGCCGGAGCGTTCGAGCCCGTCCACCAGGTCGCTGCGCAGCACCCGGTGCGGCAGCCCGTCGACCCGCCGGGTCACCACGGTCTCGGTGGCGCGCAGGTAGACGCGCTTGACCGCGTCGGGCACCGGGCTGTCGGCGGTCAGCAGGAACCGGGTGCCCATGGCCACGCCCGCCGCGCCGTAGGCGAGCGCGGCGGCCAGGCCGCGCCCGTCGAAGAACCCGCCGGCGGCGATCACGGGGATGTCGACGGCGTCGACCACCTGGGGGAGCAGCAGCGTCGTGGCGAGCGGCCCGGTGTGCCCGCCGCCCTCGCCGCCCTGCACCAGCACCGCGTCCGCGCCCCACGCGGCGACCTTCTCGGCGTGCCGCCGCGCGCCCACGGACGGGATCACCACCACGCCCGCGTCCTTCAGCCGGGCGATCAGCTCGGGCCGCGGCGCCAGGGCGAACGAGGCGACCCGCACCCCCTCCTTGATGATCAGGTCGACGCGCTCGCCCGCGTCGGCGGCGTCCGCCCGCAGGTTGACGCCGAACGGGGCGTCCGTGCGGTCCTTGACCTCCCGGATCGCCTCGGCCAGCCGGGCGGGCGACATGGTCGCCGACGCCAGCACGCCCAGCCCGCCGGCCTCGGCCACCGCCGTGACCAGCCGCGGCCCGGCCACCCAGCCCATCCCCGTCTGCACGACCGGATGCCGGACGCCGGTGAGCCGGGTCAGCGGCGTGTCGAGGACGCGCCCGTCCGCCCGCCCGGTCACGACGGGACCTCGCGGTCGCGCAGGCCCGTCGGATCGAGCACCTCACGGATCAGCCGCAGCTCCGCGGCGTCGGGCGTGCGGGTCTGCGGCACCTCGTCGGGGACGACCAGCTCGAAGCCGGTGTTCGCGACGACCTCCTCGACCGTCACGCCGGGGTGCGTGGACCGCAGGCGCATCCGCCGGTCCGGTGTGTCGAAGTCGAGGACGGCCAGGTCGGTGACGACCGCGCGCAGCTCGAACGCGCCCCGGTCGCCGCCGAGGCCGCTGACGACGTCGACCTTCTCGGTGAACACGCGGGGCGAGTGCCGGGGGATCCAGTAGCTGGTGGTGTTGACGCGCGTGTTGCCGGGCGCGCCGCGCACGCCGAGCAGCTGCCGCGCCGGCCGCTCCCAGGCGCCGATGCAGGAGATGTTGGAGTTGCCGTACCGGTCGATCTGGCTCGCGCCCAGCACCACGTGGCGGCGCCCGTTCAGCACCAGCCACAAGTGGTCGCGGAACGGCAGCCAGCCCTCCACCGCCCCCGCCGGCGCGCCCAGCGGCACCGGCTCGGCGGTCAGGTGCGGCCCGCCGTCGGTGGTGAGAAGGTCCGGTTCGAACGTCATCCGCGCCAGGCGCGCCCCCAGCGCGGGCACCAGGCCGGACACGGCCGCCGCGAGGATCTCCCCGTCTCCGCGGAACAGCTCCGCGCACGCCACCGCGCACACCTCGGCACGCGTCGCCGCGCTCATCGGGACTCCTCCCGCCAGGTGCGGACGGCGTCCTGGTAGGCGGCCTCGTCACCGGACAGGAAGCGGTCGCGGAACGCCCGCCACCGGTCCGGATCGCGCGCCGACTGCGCGTACAGCCTCTGGAACGCCTCGTCGCGACCGCGGTCGGGCTCGCAGGCGGTGAAGTGCGCGCCGTTCGGCGTCTCCACCACGCCCGCCACGTGCATGCGGCTGATCAGCAGCGACTGCACCGGGCCCTCCTTGAGCAGGTCGCCGGTGTCGACCAGGCGTTCGCAGGAGACGTAGGTGCGGCCGGCCGCTTTGGCGAACAGGTCGTCCATGTACGGGTCGGGGCCGAGGTACTGGGCGTTGCCGCGCGCGTCGGCGCGGTTCATGTGGATCAGCGCGACGTCCATCGTCAGCGGCGGCACGGCGACCAGCTCGCCGCCGTCCGCGTACGGGGAGCGCACGGTCTTCAGCTCGGGGTTGACGCGCAGCACGTCCGAGCCCAGGCCCGCCGGGGTCGGCAGGAACGGCAGCCGGTGCGCGGCCGCGTACAGCCCGAACATGAACATGCCCTCGTCGTACTCGGTCAGCGCGATCGCCCCGCTCTCGCGCGCCGCCCGGAAGTGCGGCTCGAGCGGGATCGAGTCGAGCGTGACGAACGGCGCGACCAGCCTGCGCACCTTGCCGTACGCGCACAGCAGCCCCACGTCCGGTCCGCCGCAGGACACCACCGTCAGGTCGGTGACCGGCGACCGGCAGATCGCCCGCACCAGCGCCATCGGCTTGCGGCGCGAGCCCCACCCGCCGATCCCGACCGTCATGCCGCTGTCCAGCGACGCGGCGACCGCGTCCGCCGTCATCACCTTGCTCATCGGCGCTCCTTCGCGGCCCGGTCGCCCCGGACGAAGGCGTCGCGGTGCCGGTCGCCCGCGCCGGTCAGGGCGAGCTCGAAGGTGAAGCCCTGCTCGAACCGGTAGCTGCGGTTGACGTCCACCGGGTCGATGCCGTTCAGCGACTCCTTGGCCCGCCGGATCACGTACCGGTCCTTCGCCGCGATGTCGCGGGCCACGGCCAGCGCCGCGTCGCGCAGCCTCTCCGCCGGGACGACCTCGAGCACGGACCCGTGCCGGTGCAGCTCCTCTGCGGTGACGGTGCGGCACGTGTAGACCATCGCGCGCATCAGGTGCTGCGGGACGAGCCGGGCCAGGTGGGTGGCGGCGCCCAGCGCGCCCCGGTCAACTTCGGGCAGGCCGAAGTAGGCGTCCTCGGAGGCCACGACCACGTCGGCGTTGCCGACCAGCCCGACGCCGCCGCCCAGGCAGAACCCGTGCACCGCCGCCACGACCGGCACCTCGCACTCGTACACCGCCGCGAACGCCGCGTAGCACCCCCGGTTCGCGCCGATCAGCGCGGTGTGCCCCTCGGCGGCCTGCATCTCCTTGAGGTCGACCCCGGCGTTGAAGCCGCGTCCCTCGGCGCGGAGCACCACCGCCCCGACGCGCGGGTCGCGCCCGGCCGCCAGCAGCGCGTCGGCGAGGTCGTGCCAGCCCTGGACGGTGAGCGCGTTGACCGGGGGAGCGGCGACGACGATCTCGGCCACCCCGTCGGGGCGGGTCGTGGTGGAGACTCCCATGGGCTACCTTTCCACCAAACATTTGTTAGAACAGACGGTAGCAGGAAAGCGCCGGGAGGGCCCGATGTCGCTGACGCTGGATCTGAGCGGCCGCCTCGCCGTGGTCACCGGGGGAGTGCGGGGCGTCGGACGCGGCATCACCCGGGCGTTCCTGCGGGCCGGGGCCGACGTGGTCGCCGTCGCCCGGCGCGAGCCTCCCGACCTGCCGTCCGCCGGCGGCCGCACCGCCCGCTTCGTCTCCCTCGACGTGCGCGACCCGGACGCCGTGCAGGAGTTCATGGACGGCCTCGACCGCGTCGACGTGCTGGTCAACAACGCGGGCGGCACCCCGTACCTGCCCCTGGCCGACGGCGACCCCCGCACCCACGCCAAGATCATCGAGTTGAACCTGACCGCCCCGCTGATCTGCGCCCGGGCCGCCGCGGCCCGCATGCGCGCCCGTCCCGGCGGCGGCTCCATCATCATGATCGGCAGCGTCAGCGGGGTGCGGCCGTCGCCCGGCACGGCCGCCTACGGCGCGGCCAAGGCGGGCCTGCACAGCCTGGCGGCCTCGCTCGCCGTCGAATGGGCCCCCGACATCAGGGTGAACGCGCTCGTCCTCGGCATGGTCCGCACCGAGAGCGCCCACCTGCACTACGGCGACGAGGACGGGGTCGCCGCCGTGGCCCGCACCGTCCCGCTGGGCCGCCTCGCCGACCCGTACGGCGACGTCGGCTCCGCCTGCGTGTTCCTCGCCTCCGATCTCGCGGCCTACATCTCCGGATCGGCGCTGCTCGTGCACGGCGGCGGCGAGCGCCCCGCCTTCCTCGACGCCGCCACCGCCAACAAGCCCGGCGCCCCCGACGGCGCCGGCGGCAGCGCCGACAGACACGACAGCGCGGACAGAAACGACAGCGCGGACAGGGAGGACGCCAAGTGATCTGCAAGGACCGCGTCGTGGCCGTCACCGGAGCCGGCCGAGGCCTCGGCCGCGCGCACGCCCTGGAGTTCGCGCGCCAGGGCGCCGCCGTGGTCGTCAACGACCTGGGCGTGGCCCGCGACGGCACCGGCGACCCGGCCGACGGCCCCGCCCGCAAGGTCGCGGAGGAGATCGAGGAGCTCGGCGGGCGGGCCGTGGTCAGCGTCCACGACGTCGCCGCCGAGGACGGCGCCGCCGCGCTGGTCGCCACGGCCCTGGACGCCTTCGGACGTCTGGACGTCCTCGTCAACAACGCCGGGTTCCTGCGCGACCGGATGCTGGTCAACCTCACCGAGGAGGAGTGGGACGCGGTCGTGCGCGTCCACCTCAAGGGCCACTTCCTGCCGCTCAAGCACGCCGCGCGGCATTGGCGCGCCGAGAGCAGGGCGGGTCGCGCCGTGGACGCCCGCGTCATCAACACCTCGTCGGGCGCCGGGCTGCTCGGCAGCGTCGGCCAGGGCAACTACTCCGCCGCCAAGGCCGGGATCGTCGGCCTCACCCTGGTGGCGGCCGCGGAGCTGGCCCGCTACGGCGTCACCGTCAACGCGATCGCCCCGGCCGCCCGCACCCGCATGACCGAGGAGGTCTTCGCGCGGACCATGGCGCCCCCGGCCGACGGCGGGTTCGACGCCATGGCGCCGGAGAACGTCTCGCCCCTGGTGGTCTGGCTCGGCTCGGAGCGGTCCCGAGGCGTCACCGGCCGCGTCTTCGAGGTCGAGGGCGGCCGGATCTGCGTCATGGACGGCTTCCGGCACGGCCCGGCGATCGACAAGGGCGCCCGCTGGGACCCGTGCGAGCTGGACGCCGTCGTCGCCGGCCTGCTGTCCAGCGCGCCCGCGCCCGAGCCGGTCTACGGCGCCTGAACGAGACGGGCTCGTACTGCGCGGACGCATGACCGCAGCCCCGATGCCACCACGGGTATATCGACGTGCGCTCTCGGTGAACCTTACTGTGTCAAGGCGGCGTCCGGTGAACGGGTCCGCGAAGCGAGCCGGATCGGCCGTCGTGGGCCTTGACGCCGAGGAGCGGCCAAGTTTTACCTGATCGAGACCAGCGGTGCGGCCGAGGCGCCCAACGCCCGACCGGGCGGGGCAAGGGGGCAGGTGGCGCTGGAATGCGCGGCGTGTGGATGATGTTGTTAGGCGCTGAGACGGCCGGAAAACCGATCGCCCTGGGCGCGTCGTCCGGCTACGGTGCCAAGGTTGCGGGAACGCCCTGTCCGGCCCCGACCGGCCGCCCGGTCCCGCCGTGTACGCCACTTGTTCGACGGTAATGAGGACGCCCGTGAGATCGCCGCTCGCCGACCTGCGCGCGCGCCTGCCCGAGCTGACGCTGTACGACCGGCACCGGCTGCGCCGCCGCCTCGACGGGGTGCAGAAGCTGCGCGACGAGCGGCGCCGCGAGCGGGTGCTGGCGGAGATCGGCGCCGAGGTCGAGGCCGCCGAGCGGCGGGTGGCGCGGCGCCGCGCCGCCGTCCCGGCGATCACCTATCCGGACGCGCTGCCGGTGACGCAGAAGAAGGACGACATCCTGGCGGCGATCCGCGACCACCAGGTGGTGATCGTGGCGGGGGAGACCGGCTCCGGCAAGACCACCCAGATCCCCAAGATGTGCCTGGAGCTGGGGCGCGGCGTGCTCGGCTCGATCGGGCACACCCAGCCGCGGCGGCTGGCCGCCCGGACCGTGGCCGACCGCATCGCCGAGGAGCTCGGCACCGAACTGGGCCAGACCGTCGGCTACAAGGTGCGGTTCACCGACCGGTCCAGCGACGACACGCTCGTCAAGCTGATGACCGACGGGATCCTGCTCGCCGAGATCCAGACCGACCGGCTGCTGCGCCGCTACGACACGCTGATCATCGACGAGGCGCACGAGCGCAGCCTCAACATCGACTTCCTGCTCGGGTACGTCAAGGAGATCCTGCCCCGGCGGCCCGACCTGAAGGTGGTCATCACCTCGGCGACGATCGACCCGGAGCGCTTCTCCAAGCATTTCGACGACGCGCCGATCGTGGAGGTGTCCGGGCGGACGTACCCGGTCGAGGTGCGCTACCGGCCGATCGTCGACCCGGACGACCCGCACGCCGACCCCGACCGCGACCAGATCCAGGCGATCTGCGACGCGGTGGACGAGCTGTCGCGGGAGGCGCCGGGCGACATCCTGGTCTTCCTCAGCGGCGAACGGGAGATCCGCGACACCGCCGACGCGCTCACCAAGCATCTCAAGGGGCGCAGGGGCCCGCAGACGGAGGTGCTGCCGCTGTACGCGCGCCTGTCGGCCGCCGAGCAGCACCGGGTGTTCCAACCGCACGGCGGACGGCGCATCGTGCTGGCCACCAACGTCGCCGAGACGTCCCTGACCGTGCCCGGCATCAAGTACGTCATCGACACGGGCACCGCCCGCATCTCCCGCTACAGCCACCGCCTCAAGGTGCAGCGGCTGCCGATCGAGCCGATCTCCCAGGCGTCGGCGAACCAGCGCAAGGGCCGCTGCGGGCGCGTGTCGGAAGGCATCTGCATCCGGCTGTACTCGGAGGAGGACTTCGAGTCCCGGCCGGAGTTCACCGAGCCGGAGATCCTGCGCACCAACCTGGCGTCGGTCATCCTGCAGATGACGGCGCTGGGCCTCGGCGACATCGCCGCGTTCCCGTTCGTCGAGCCGCCGGACCGCCGCAACATCAAGGCGGGCATGGACCTGCTGCACGAGCTCGGCGCCATCGACCCCGCCGAGAAGGACCCGCGCAAGCGGCTCACCCCGCTGGGCCGCCGCCTGGCGCAGCTGCCGATCGATCCGCGGCTGGCCCGGATGATCCTTGCGGCCGACGAGGCCGGCTGCGTGCGCGAGGTGCTGGTGATCGCCTCGGCGCTGTCCATCCAGGACCCGCGGGAGCGGCCCGCCGAGCACCAGCAGGCCGCCGACGAGAAGCACCGCCGGTTCGCCGACCCCTCCTCGGACTTCCTCGCCTACCTGAACCTGTGGAACTACCTGCAGGAACGGCAGCGCGAGCTGTCGGGCAGCGCGTTCCGCCGGATGTGCCGCGAGGAGTTCCTGCACTACCTGCGCGTCCGCGAGTGGCAGGACCTGCACGCCCAGCTCAAGCAGGTCGTCAAGGGGATGGGCATCACCCTCAACACCGCCGACGCCGACCCCGACCGCATCCACATGGCGCTGCTGTCGGGCCTGCTGTCGCACATCGGGATGCAGGATCCGGGCCGGTCCGGGCCGAACGGCCGCAAGAAGGACGAGGGCGGGCAGCGGCGGCGCCCGCAGGTCGAATACCTGGGCGCGCGCGGCGCCAAGTTCGCCGTCTTCCCCGGGTCGGCGCTGGCCAAGAAGCCGCCGCGGTGGGTGATGGCCGCCGAGCTGGTGGAGACGTCCCGGCTGTGGGCCCGCGTCAACGCCCGCATCGAGCCGGAGTGGATCGAACCGCTCGCCCAGCACCTGGTCAAACGCAGCTACAGCGAGCCGCACTGGTCCAGGAAGCAGGCCGCGGTCATGGCGTACGAGAAGGTCACCCTGTACGGGGTTCCGATCGTCGCGCAGCGCCGCGTCAACTACGGCCGCATCGACCCGGAGCTGTCGCGCGAGCTGTTCATCCGGCACGCGCTGGTCGAGGGCGACTGGGACACCCGCCACCGGTTCTTCCACGACAACCGGGCGCTGCTGGACGAGGTGGAGGAGCTGGAGCACCGGGCCCGCCGCCGCGACATCCTCGTCGACGACGAGACGCTGTTCGACTTCTACGACCAGCGCATCCCGCGGGACGTGGTGTCGGGCCGGCACTTCGACGCCTGGTGGAAGAAGGCCCGCCGCACCCAGCCGGACCTGCTGAACTTCGAGAAGTCGATGCTCATCAACGAGGGCGCCGACGAGGTCAGCGAGGCCGACTACCCCGACGCCTGGCGGCAGGGGCCGCTGCGGCTGCGGCTGACGTACCAGTTCGAGCCGGGCACCGACGCCGACGGCGTCACCGTGCACATCCCCGTGCAGATCCTCAACCAGGTGCGGCCGGACGGGTTCGAGTGGCAGGTGCCGGGGCTGCGGCACGAGCTGGTGACCGAGCTGATCCGGTCGCTGCCGAAACCGGTGCGGGTCAACTTCGTCCCGGCGCCCGACTTCGCGCGGCGCGTCCTGGAGCGGCTGGCGCCGCGCACCGAGCCGCTGCTGGCCGCGCTGGAGCGCGAGCTGACCGCCATGACCGGCGTGCCGGTCAAACGGGAGGACTGGGACCTGGCGCGCCTGCCCGCCCACCTGCGCATGAACTTCCGCGTGGAGGACGAGCGCGGCCGGGTGCTGGGCGAGCACACCGACCTGGAGGCGTTGAAGCGCAAGCTGCGGGGCACGATGCGCGGCACGCTGGCCAAGGCCGCGTCCACCGAGGGCGTCGAACGCGCCGGGCTGCGCGACTGGACGATCGGGGAGCTGCCGCGCACCTACGAGCGCAGCCAGTCCGGCTACGAGGTCAAGGCGTACCCGGCGCTGACCGACGAGGGCGACAGCGTCGCCGTCCGCATGTACGAGACCGAGGCCGAGCAGCGCCGCGCCATGTGGCTCGGCACGCGCCGCCTCGTGCTGCTCAACTGCACGTCGCCGGTCAAGTCGATCCAGAAGGACCTGTCCAACCAGGCCAAGCTGGCGCTCAGCCACAACCCGCACGGCTCGGTGGCCAGGCTGTTCGACGACTGCGTCACGGCCGCCGCCGACCGCCTCATCGCCGAGGCCGGGGGACCGGCGTGGGACGAGGCGGGCTTTCGCCGCCTGTACGACCACGTGCGCGCCGAGCTGCACGACGCGACCGCCGCGGTCGTGGCGCACGTCGCGCGGATCCTGGCCGAGGCCCACGAGATCGAACGGCGCCTGCGCGGCACGACGAGCCTGACCCTGGTGCCCGCGCTGACCGACGTGCGCGAGCAGCTGGGCAGGCTGATCCGTCCCGGCTTCGTCACCGCGACGGGCTGGCACCGCCTGCCCGACCTGCCGCGCTATCTGCGGGCGCTGCAGATCCGGCTGGACAAGCTGCCGGAGAACCCGGGGCGCGACCGGCAGCTCACCTTCCAGGTCCACCAGGTGGAGCAGGAGTACGAGGCGCTGCTGCACCGGCTGCCGCCCGCGCGGCGCGACGAGGAGGCGGTCCGGCAGATCCGCTGGCTGCTGGAGGAGCTGCGGGTGTCGCTGTTCGCCCAGCAGCTCGGCACGCGCGTGCCGGTGTCGGACAAGCGCATCCGCAAGGCGATGGCGCAGATCGCCGTTTAGCGGTGCTTGTCCGGCCGCGTCGGGACGTGTCAGGACGTGTGTCGATCATCCCGGGTGCCCCACAAGTCACTGCAGTCACGTTGAGTAGGTCGTATCGTTCAATGCATGCCTAAGAGCGATGAGCGCGACAACAGCGGTCCTGGGGGGCAGGCCGTGACCTCCGAAGCCGCTGTCGCAGAGGCCGGCTCCCAGACCGACGAGGGCGCTCCCGCCGCTTCCGAGAGCGCCGCCCCGCAGGACGCCGCCGCGCGCAACGCGGCGGCGACGGGGGACGCCCAGGCGGCGTCGTCCGACGAGACCGCCCGGGCGGTCGAGGCCTCGTCCACGGCCGTGCCCTCAGGCTCCGCGCCCGCGCGCGCCAAGGACGAGGCCGTGGCTCGCGTGGGCGACCCCGTCGCGGTCTGGCCGTGCGCCAACTGCGGCCGTCCGGTGCCGCAGCCGGTGGGGGCCGTGCGCGTCGTCCGCTACTGCCAGGACAACGACGGCGCCTGCGCCCGCGAGGCCCGCGAACGGCGCGAGCGCGGCCGGGACGCGCCCGGCCTGACCGGTCAGGTCGCCGCGACCTGGGAGATGGTGGAGCGCCTGGAGCGGACCGCCGACCTGCTCGCCGAGTCGCTCACCCAGGAGCTGAGCGTGGCGGGGGTGGAGCGGCGCATCGCCGAGGTGCGGGCCGAGGCCGCCCGCGAGCTGGCCGTCGCGCAGAGCGAACGCGACGCGTCCCAGCGGCGGGCCGAGGAGGCCTGGCAGGAGGTGATGGCGGCCCGCAAGCGCGCCGAGAACGCCGAGAAGGAGGCCGCGAAGGCCCGCGAGGACGCCAAGCTGGCCACGTCCAAGCGGGACGCCGCCCAGCAGGCCTGGGAGGAGGCCCACCAGATCGCCCAGCAGGCGGTGTCGGCCAAGCTGGCCGCCGAGAGCGAACGCGACCGCATCGCCGCCCGCGAGACCGAGCTGCTGGCCGCGCTGGAGAACACCCGCGCCGAGCTGGTCGCCCTGCACGCCAAGCTCGCCGAGGCCGAGAGCGCCGTGGAGGCCCAGCGGGCGGAGGCGGCCGCGGCCAAGCAGAGCCTGGAGGACCTGCGCACCGCCATGCGCGACAGCGAGGCCCAGCGGCAGCGGGCCATGCAGGCCGCCGCCAAGGCCGAGGCGGAGCGGGCGGCCGCGCTGCGCGCCCAGTCGGAGGCCGAGGCCGAGGTGGTGCGCGCCAACGCCCGCGCCGAGGAGGCGGTCAAGGAGCGCGACGCCGCGCTCGCCCAGGCCCGGCAGGCCACCGCCGAGCGCGACGAGCTGGCCGCCAAGGTGAACGACCAGGCCATGCAGCTGCGCCAGCTCGCGCAGTCGGTGGCCGACCAGCAGGCCGCGCTCGCCGCGCTGGCCGAGGAGCGCGACGCGGCCCGCGCCGAGGCGGACCGGGCGCGCCGCCAGATCGACCAGCTCACCCAGGGCACCCTCGCGTCCAACTTCGTGCCCGCCCCGCCGCCGCCCGCCACGGGGCACCCGCCGCAGTTCGGCGCGCACCAGCTCTTCGCCGGCGCCTCGCAGCAGTCGCAGCAGAGCGGCGAGCGGCCCGCGGCCCAGACCGGCGGTCAGACCGCGCCTCCGCCGGCGAGCCCGCCCGTGCCCGGCGGCGCCCCGGCGACGTCCAGCGGGCCGCAGAGCACCGTCCGGGCCGACCGCGAGGACCCGCTGTTCACCGGTCCGTGACGCCCGCGCGCTTCGGCCCGTGAACGCACGTGCGCACGCCCGCGGGCCGGAGCGGGAACGGCCGCGCGCAGGGACGCCGTTCGGCGAGCGCGGGCGCGCCGCCGGTCAGGTCAGGACGCCGACGAGCAGTGCTCGGCCGAAGGGCGGGTCTCCGGCGCGTCGCCGCCCGCCGGAGCGGCCGTCTCGGGTTCGGCGGCCGCGGAGGCGGCGGGCGGCGCGAAACGGCTCGGATCGACCTCGATCCAGATCTGCTCGGCGCGGCCGAGCAGGCGGCCGTCCGCCCCGTACAGCGCCGTCGCCGCATGGGTCTTGCGGCCCTCGCGGGTGCGCGCCAGACCCACGACCACGCAGCGCTCGCCGGCGGCCGGGACCCCGGTGACCTGCGCGGTCATCGTGCCCAGCACCGAAGGACGGCCGTGGCCCGGCTCGGCGAACGACCACGCGCCGGGGCAGTCCAGCGCCGCCCACACCAGCTCCGGCCCGGGCTCCTCGGACGGCGTCCACGGCGCCGCCACGGTGCCGTCGGCCACCGGGCCGGGCATCAGTCGCAGCGCGTCGCCGGGCCGGCGGTCGGTGCCGCACACGAAGCAGCGGGGGAACGGGTGGTCGTCGACGCCCAGGTACCCGCGGGCCGCCTCCACGGCGGCCTCGTACGGCACGGCCGGGGCCGGCGGCACCACGATCGCCCCGGCCAGCGCCTCGGCGATCAGCGTCTCGCCGTGCCACAGCCGCGCGCTGAGCCCCCGCTCGTCCTCCACGGTCACGCGCAGCTCGGTGTCGAGCGGCGGCGGACGGCGCAGTGTCACGGTGACCGTGTCGGTGGACAGGCGACCGGCGAGCAGTCCCGCGACATAGCCGCCGTTGCCCGACCCGTCGGGCCCCTGGAACCGCTTCTCTATGATCAACTCGATCCCCCGGAGTCCGCTTTCGCATGAAAACCCCGCCGATCATAGTGAGCCGCGCCGACACTTCCGCACGCAGGGTGACCTGCGGGGTATCGATCACGAACGGCGGTACATCGCGCGAGCGGACGGCGTCCGCCATGGCACGGACCAATTTCCGATAAGCCCGCTCCCCCGGAGGCGGGCGGATTTCTGATGTGTCGTACAGGAGGCCGTCGGCCTCTTCCGTCAGGGCGACGGCGCCCGGCGGCGGTCGCCGCGCGGGGTCACAGGGCGCGGGACGGCTGGGGACGGCCGGGACGTGTGGTGAAGAACACCGACAGCGACCCGGTGAGGCGGGCGCGGACCGTGGCCTCGTCGACCGGGCCGTCCTCGGGCACGGGCGTGTGCTCCAGCGCGCGGGCGATCAGCTGCTCGATGTTGCGGTCGGCGACCAGCACCGAGCAGGTGTCGCAGGCGTACCACGGGTAGAGCATGTTGAGCACGGCCACCGCCGTGTCGTCGTCGGACAGGTCCGTGGTGTCCAGCTCGACCTCGAAGCTGTCGGTGTCCTCGGGGTCCAGGGTGGGGTAGTAGAGCCAGCGCGGGCCGGGGCAGCCGCAGAAGTCGCAGGCGCGCTCGCGCTGCTCCGGGGTGCCCACGGCCAGCTCCAGCTCGTGGTCCCACGGCTCCACCCGCCGGTTGTGCCGGTAGCCGATGCCGTCCAGCACGCCCTCGCGGTTGTGCGTCACGTCGTGCACCTCTCCGCCGCAGCGGGCGCACATGAAGCCGATGTCCTCCATGTCCCTCCCCCGGTTCGCTGAGGCACCGGCTCTCACAGTATCCGGCCGCGACCGTGTTCGTCCGCCGGGCAGCGCGCGTGCCGACGGTCGGCCGCCCGGGCAAGGCGCCCACGACCGCGCTGGTCAGCGGGTGTTTCGAGCACACTCGTCCCGCCGCCGCGGGCGGCCGGGGCGCGCCGGCCTTCAGGCGTCGGCGGTGACGCGGTGGGCGGCCAGGTGCGCCAGCACGGACTGGTTGGCCTCCCACCCGTCCGGGAACTTCACCGGCACGCCCAGGTGCACCGGCTCGGTGGAGGGATGCGCGTCCAGCAGCTCGGGGATCCCCGCGCGGGCCACCACGACGCACGCGTGCCGGTGCCGCGAGGTCAGCACGCACAGCCGTCCCGACTCCAGGTGGAACGCGGTTGCGTCGCGGCGCCCCGACAGCGGGTGCAGCACGATCGTCACGTCGTACTCGCGGCCCTGCAGCCGGTTGGCGGTGTCGACGGTGATGCCCGCGCCCAGCGAGCCGAGCGCCGCGCGGATGGCGGCGACCTGGTCGCGGTGCGCGGCGCCGATCGCCACCCGGTCCGCCGTGACCGGGCGCGAGCCCAGCTCCGAGTGCGCGACCGGGCCGCGTTGCAGCAGCCGCACCGCCAGCGCCGCCGTCGCGCGCACCGCCTCGGCGTCGGTGCGCAGCGTGTGCCGGGCGGGCAGCTCGTACAGCGCCCAGCCGGTGGCGGCGGCCTCCTCCAGCGCCCGGTCGTAGGTGGTGCCCATGCCGCGCGCGCCGAACTCCAGCCGCCGGTCCTCCGGCCCGGTGCCGGCGCGGAATCCGGTGAACGGGTAGAACGCCTCCGACACCAGCGGCGCCGCCGACGCCGGCAGCCGCCACGACACCGGCAGCCGGTGCACCGGGAGGTCGGGGTTGTGCGCCAGCAGCACCGCCACGGCGCTGCGCATCGGGTCCCAGGTCAGCCCGGCCCACCGTTCCACCTCCACGGTGGAGAACGGGTCGAGCTGCCCGGGGTCGCCCACGAACAGCGCCCGTTCGAACCGCGCGGCGATGCGCAGCAGCATGTCCGAGCGCATCTGGTACGCCTCGTCGACGATCGCCCACGGCCACGACCCGTCCGCCAGCGTCGCCCACTTGGCCGCCGTGGCGATGACGATGTCGCGGTCGGCCAGGTCGTCGGCCTTCTGCGCGACCCGCACCGACGGGTGCGCGGCGACCCGCTCGGACGGGGCGTAGGCGGACGCCGACAGCCGCCCGATGCTCAGCGTCGGATGCCTGCCGGCGATGCGGTCGATCAGGTCGTCCACCTGTTCGTTGGTCTGCGCGACGATCATCAGCCGCTCCCCGGCCTCGGCCAGGTGCGCCGCCGCCCGCACCACCAGGGTCGACTTGCCCGCGCCGGGCGGGGAGTCGACCACCACGCCGCGGTGCTCGCCCGCCAGGTCGGCCAGCACCGCCTCCACGACGCGGGCGGCGGCGACCGACGGGTCGGGGTCCTCCCGCGGCGCGGGCACCGCGTGCAGCGGGCCCGCGGTGGACGGGCGCGCGCCCGTCATGACCGTGCCGTCCGTCATGACCATTCCTCCGCGGCGTCCTCGTCGGTGGGCACGTAGTCCTCGGTCGGGCCGCCGTGCGTCCACGGCGTCTCCTCCCGGTCGGGGAACCGGGCAACGCCCCAGGAGTCGGCGACCCGCGACGTGAAGCACACCCGGTCGCCGACCTGCGGGACCGTCCCGGGTTCGGGCGTCAGCCTGCGGCCCATCCCGCCCGTCAGCTCCAGCAGCACCGCGCCCTCGGCCAGCTTCACCACCCGGCCCTTGAGCGCGGGACGGTCGGCGCTGCACACCGTCGTGCCGGGCTCCAGCCGCACCGGGTCCTCGGTGCGGACCCACAGGCGGGGCCGCAGCCGGGGACGCTTGCCCGTCTCGTCCAGGCGGGTCGGGTCGCACTCGGTGACCACCCCGCCGAACGCCTCGCCCGCGAGCCGGTGCTCGGCCATCACCAGCGGATCGTCGAACGCGCGCTGGGCCTCGTAGCTCTCCTGGGCGCGCTCCAGCTCGTGCAGGCGGCGCGCGGCCCGCACCGGCGGGTCGCGGCGGGCCTGCGGGTAGCCTTCGCCGAACGTCTGGTGGAAATGGGTGAACGCGTCGCGGTCGCGTTCCCAGCGGGCGGGCACGCTGGCGCCCTCCGGCAGCGCGCGCAGCAGCCGGACGCCCCGCCACATCAGCTCCCAGGTGGGGGCGAGCTGGCTCTCCAACGCGGCGCGGATCTTCTCCTCCGCCTGCGGCGCGTTCTGCTGGTACGCCGCCATCGCCGGGGCCAGCACCTCGTTGTCGAACGTCGGGTCGGTCGCCGGACCGGCCGGGGGACAGACCACCGGATCCTCGGCGCGCGCGGCCGCCGCGGGGCCGTCCATCCCTTCGGGCGGGTCGATCCAGCCGAGCAGCGCGGCCAGGTTGCCGTCCTCCACCGCGCTCTGCCCCGTCGCCCAGTGCAGCCGCAGCACCTCGGTCATCGCCAGCAGCAGCGAACTGCCGGGATGGTCGTGCCGCTCGCCGAACCAGGTCAGCCACCGTCCCAGCGCCGGCACGGCCGCGTCCACCGCGTACGGGCCCTCGGTGCGGCGAAAGCGCGTGGAACGGCCGAGCAGCCGCAGGAACGCCACCCCGCCCCGGTTGGGCACCAGCAGCTGCGGCGCGTCGCTGTAGCGGGTCCGCTCCTCGCCGTCGCGTCCCGGCGGCAGCTGCTCCACCGACCCGCGGCTGGCCTCGATGTGGTCCAGCACCACCTTGGCCAGGTCCGCGGCGAACGCGAACCGCAGGTCGCGGTTGCGCGGCTGCGGCACCACCAGCAGCGTCGGATCGGACGGGCGCGTGCCGAGCATCATCGCCAGCGGCGCCGCCGCCTCGCCGGCCAGCTTCAACGGCACCATGACCAGCGGCGCCTCGGCCAGATGGCAGTGCCGCACCGTGGCGATCGGCTGGGCCCGGCCCGTCGCCACCGCCTGCAGCTGCGCCAGCGACGTCAGCGCGCTCATGCGCGCCTCCCGCTTGCCTTCGAGGCGCTCATCGGCGCGCACCCTCCACGGCGGTCCGCGGGCGGCCGGTCATGCGGCACCGTCCAGGGCCTCGCGGCGCAGGCGCGCGGCGAGGCGCAGCTGCGCGGCGGTCTCGGCCAGGTCGGGCGTCGGCTCCATGGTGCCGTCCGCCAGCGCCAGCGCGGTGCCGATCGACTCCACTCCGCCCAGGTCGTCGCGCACCGACCGGCCGAGCGCGCCCGTCGACCCGCACGCGCGCGCCTCGTCCCGGCAGAAGAACGCCATCTCGCACGTGGACATGCACTCGGGCGCGTAGCGCGCCTCGACCGCGCGCACCGCGTCGGCGAGCGCCTCGCCGGGCGCGAACGTCAGGTCGTCCGGCAGCGTCTCCAGGATCCGGTCGACGCGGGTGAGCCGCGCCAGCTGCCGCTCCAGCACCGCCAGCTGCGGCCGCACGTCCAGCAGCGACGCGGTCGGACGGTTGGAGAAGTTCTCCGGGCACACCAGGAACACCTCGTGCGACACCCGGTCGGCGGGCGCGCCCAGCTCGGTCACCAGGCGGCGCAGCGCCAGCACGTACACCGCGGACTGGCGGGCGGCCGCCGCGACCTGGTCGGGCTCGGCCTGCCCGTCGATCACCGCGAACGACTTGATCTCGATGACGTGGAAGCGCCCGCCCAGCTGGAAGGCGATGACGTCGGGCTCCAGGTAGGCGGGCTGGCCGGCGATGTCCAGCCGCAGCAGCGGATGGTCGAACAGCGTGCCCTCGCCCGACTCCAGCGCCCGCGCCAGCAGCCGCCGCGTCCTCGTGTAGCGCAGCTCGCGGCCCTCGTTGCCGCCCACCACCTCCAGGTCGGCGTAGGAGACCTCGGGCACCGTCAGACCGAGCCGGTCGCGCAGCAGGGTGAGCAGCTCCGCGCAGCCGTCGGCCTTCACCTTCGCCTCGAACGCGTTGCCGCGCGTGATGGCGAACTGCGACTGGCCGAACTGCGCCGGGAACCCGAGGGCGCGGGCGACGGCGTCCTTGTCCACTCCGGCGGCGTCCATCACGCCGCGCCGCGCGCAGCCGGGGTTGGCGGTCAGCGCGGCGATGGTGCGGGCGTCGTGGTTGCGCGGGGGAGCGCCGCCGCGCAGACGCTCCAGGGCCAGTGCGGTGTCGGTCATCGGTCGTCTCCGTTGCTGGCGCCGTCCGGGCGGCGTCCCGGCGGGACCGGGCCGCTCGTCCGGCGGGAGGTGCGGGGTGTCGCTTCGCCGCCCGGTCCGCCGCCGGACGGCTTCGTCGCCGACCTGCCGCGCCTGGCGGCCGAGGCGGACGCGGACGAGCGGCGCCCGGACGCTGCCTTCCGGGCGGCCGCGGTGCCCGTGCGCGAGGCGGCGGCCCGGCGGGAACGCGGCGCGGCCGCAGGCGGGGAGCCCGCCGCGGTGCGCATCGCCCGCAGGCGGGTGCCGAACAGCAGCTCGACGTCGTCGAGCTGCGCGCGGGCGCGTTCGGCGGCCTGCCTGCGCTGGTCGCGGTCGGCCTCCTCGTGGACGTCGAGCTCGGCCCGCGCCGCCTCGGCCAGCACCGCCGGGTCCACGACGCCGATCCCGCCGGTCGTCCGCACGTCGGTCGCGCCGGGGATGTTGGTCGCGAACCGCCACAGCAGCCGGCGCACCTGCGGCGACGACGCCGCGTCGCCGCGTCCGGCGTGCTCGGCGACGCGCAGCGCCGCGGTGAGGAAGTCGGTGCGCGGGCTGAGCGGCCCGACGATCCGCCGCTCCAGCGGCCACGTGCTCACCGTCACCAGGCCGCGGGCCGCGGCGAGCAGGTCGGCGGTGAGTCCGGCGCACAGATAGTACGGGCGGGCGTAGGGGGCGGCGCGGAACGAGCGCTCCTCGTCGCGGCGCAGGCTGGTCAGCCGCGCGCCCGGGATCTCGCCCGGGAAGAACGCCGCGTACACCGACCCGATCAGCTTGGGCGCGGCCGGGACGCCCAGCAGCGTCAGCGCCTGGTGGACCTGCTCCCGCACGGGCAGCAGGCCGCGCTCGGCGCCGGTCCGCGGCCGCTCGTCGGGGTGGCCGTCGTCGTCGCCGAGCACCGCCTCGTCCCAGGCGCGCTCGGCCCGGCGCAGCTCGGCCCGCAACGTGCGCGCCAGGCCGCGGTCACCGGCCGCCATCGCGCGCCGGACGGCGGCGCGCAGCTCGGCGATGCGCTCTTCCAGCGCATCGGGCGTGAGCGCGTCGGGTGACGGTGGCATGCGGGTGAGACTAACGCAGCTTCCCGACAATTCCAGTGTTTTCCAGTGATTGGAGTGTCAGGCGTCGGGGAGCGCGGCGGGAGGCGTCAGCGGGGCTTGCGCCACACGATCGAATAGCGCCACAGCGCGTGCCTGCGGAACCGCGCGCCGGGCAGCAGCCGCAGCGCCTCGTCCCGCACCTGGGCCCAGGTCATGCTGGGGTCGACGATCGGCGCGCCCGGGTTCCCGACGCGGCGGCGGTTGCGCCACCGGTGGAAGTAGTGCGCGGGGAGGCCCGCGGCGCCGTACAGCAGGTCCGCGACTCCTCCGTTGCTCGCCAGACTGATGACCGCCAGGCTCCCGCCGGGCCGCAGCGCGTCGCGCATCTTGGTCAGGCCCGCGGTGAAGTCCATGTGGTGAATGGCCGCCACGCTGCACACGAAGTCGAAGTGCTCGCGCGGCACGTCGTGCTCCAGGAAGTCGGCCTCGACGAACTCGACGTTGTCCACGCCCGCGTTCAGCTCCCGCGCCCTGGCGATCATTTCGGCGGACGCGTCGATGCCGGTGACGTGCTCGGCGCGCGGCGCCAGACGCCGGACCAGCAGTCCGTCACCGCACCCCACGTCGAGGGCCGCGCGGCATCCGCGCGGCACCGCGCTCAGCACCACGTCGTGGTAGTGCGTGTTGTGGTTCCAGTAGTCGTGCACCGGGTCCGGGGACGTCGAAAGGGCCACGGGTCCTCTCCTTCGGGGGGTGGGCCGCCGGGGGCCGGGCGCGGCCGTCGTGGTCGTCGGAGAGCCCACACGATAGCGATCATCGAGAAGGCGCCGGACCTTCCCGCTGCGGGCCCCGCATGCCAGGGCGGACGGCATGAGCGGCGGCACCGTGCGGACGGGCGGTGCGGCTGATCGCCGCCGGCGCCGGCGACCGGTCCCGAGGGGGAGGGCGCACTCTGGGGGTCAGCCGTAGGCGGGCGTCTCGTCGGGGACGTCAGTGTAGGGGGAGGCGAACAGGTCGAGGGTGCGGTCCAGATGGGCGGACCACCAGGCGACCAGCCCGGCGGGACCGGCGGACGCGCGGTCGCCCGCCCGGCCGTCGCCCAGGTAGCGCTGCCGCAGCGGCGCCACGTCGCACAGGCGCTCCCACCACGCGCGATGCACCGCCGACTGGATCTGCCCCGCGTCCAGGGGGAAGGCCGTCCGGTGGCCGCGGACGAACGCGCGCACCCGGTCCAGGTCGATCCCGGGCTCGTCGTCGGAGGCGAACAGCGACGCGGCGGCGCGCACCACCTCCCCGGCGACCGGGCCGGTGGTCAGCGCGTCCCAGCCGAGCACGGCCGTCACATTGCCCGCCCCGCCGTAGCGCAGGTTCCCGGCGTGGAAGGCGCCGTGCAGGTGGCCGACCGTGCAGGCCTCGATCTCCGGCGGCTGGTGGTCGGCGAACTCGACGAGCAGCTCGCGGCGCTCGCGCAGGCGGCGGGCGGTGAGCGCGTCGAAGTCGGTGCCGTCGCCCGGCAGCGCGTCCAGCATCCGGTCGACGGCGGCGATCGCGTCGGCGGCGCGCGGCGTGGGGATCAGCATGCTCTGCTGGACCGGCGGGGTCAGCCGGTCCAGTTCGGCGTGCAGGCGGCCCAGCAGCTCGCCGAGCCGCTCGCACTGGGCGAACGTCAGCTCCAGGCCGTCGCGCCGACGCCCCGCCACCCACGGGTGCAGCGCGTACGCGCGTCCCGCCGAGGACACCAGGGTGCGGCCGCCGCGCGCGGGCACCGGGGCCAGCACCGGCAGTCCCGCCGCGTCCAGCCCGGTCGTCACCGCGTGCTGGAACAGCACGGCGCGCCGGTCGACGCCGGCGTACTCGGTGAGCAGGTAGGCCCCGTCGGCGGTGTCCACCCGCCAGCGCCGGCGGCCGGGCCGCTCGGCCACCGGCGACGGCGCGCCGCTCGGCGCACCGATCGGCCAGCGCTTCAGCAGCCGCGGCGGAAGCTCGGTGTCGCAAGCGCTCTGTGACGTCGGCACCCCAGCACCTCGGTGGCACTCGAACGGATGTTCACGAACCGACGCTACACGTCCGCCCGGTGCGGTGGAAGCGGAACCCGCGGCGCCGCCGCCTCGCGCGACCGGCCCGCCGGCAGCGCCCGCC